>CAUVMY010000163.1:0-4340 GCA_963552845.1 uncultured Bacteroidia bacterium | reverse complement strand
ACAGCTTATTGCATCGGCTACTTATAACAGTGTGGTATGTAGCGATACCAAAGAAATGGAGCTTACCCTAAAACCCGAAATAAAGGCAGATTTTGCGTTTGCAGATCTTGTAGGCTGTACTCCCATGCGCGTTAAGATTACGAACCAAAGTACGGGGGCAAGTCGTTATCGTTGGTTCATTGATGGGATTGAAAACCAAGCGCTGCAAGCACAGCTGAACCCTGAGTTTACGCTTAATAACTACAATGTAGACGGTACATCGCGCAAGTTCAAGGTTCGAATGATTGCAATTAACGGTGATTGTCAGGCTGAAGTAACCAAAGAGGTTGAAGTGTATCCTGCTATTACCGCTAAGATTATTCTGAATAAGAACAGCGGCTGTACACCTCTTACCGTTGAAGCCCAGGCAGGAGAACAAAAGCCAGGCTATACATACGACTGGAGTGCTGTGCAAGGTAATGTTGCAACGCCTGTTGGCGAAACAACTACCGCTACATTTACGAACTCTACTGTGAGTCCTGCTGTTATAGTACTAGGCAAATTGCATTTGAAAGTCTACTTTACAGCGGCACCACAGTGTAAGGATGAAACAGAAAGACAAGTAGATATATATCCTGCTGTGTATCCAGATTTCATTGTACCACGACCTAGTTGTGCTCCTTATGATGCACGTTTCCAAATTACGACAAACGTATTCAACTCCCCTGAAACTGAATATACATGGAGTGTCGCGGGGATACAAGTGCTGAAGGTAAAGGAAGCTATGCCTGCTGATCCCACCATTCGTCTGATTAACAACGACAATTCGCTCACCATTACGCCCGAAGTTAAGCTACACGTTAAGTCGGTGCATGGTTGCGAGGCTTCTGTAAGCCACAATGTTACGGTTTATCCCAAACCCAAGGCATTGTTCCAAGCAAGTGGAAAGAGTGAAGGATGTCCGCCCTTTGATGTTGAGTTCCTCAATCAGTCGAAAGGTGTTAATCTCAGCTATACTTACGATTTTGGCGACGGATCGTCAGTCTCTGTCGCGCATAGCGGTCCTGTTCAAAAACAGTATGCTAACACCTCAAGTTCCAATATTGTTTATACAGTAAAGCTAAAGGCTGTTTCGCAGTTTGGATGTGAAGACGAGCAGACTTCCGTGATTACAGTATATCCTGCGGCTCGAGCAGATTTCGATATTCTACCGAACGATAAGGGCTGTAGTCCTCTCTCAGTTCGATTTGAGAATCGTTCTAATGCCCCCATAAGCAAGATCTTTGTTTGGGATTTTGGCGATGGAACTGTACCGCACGAGATGAACGAACCTGAGCACATTTTTGAAAACCTCACGGTCAATGATGCTGTGTATACAGTCTCTTTCTTGGCTCGTACCGATCATGGTTGTGAGTCCACGGCAAAGAAAAAAGTGACAGTCTATGCTACACCGAAGGCTAGAATTAGTGTTACGCCTATGCTACAAGTCTTCCCCAATGCTACCATTGCATTGACAAACCACTCTAATCCTGCGCCTTCCAACTGGAGGTATGCTTGGGATTTCGGTGACGGACAGTCTTCTACAATGCGCGATCCTGGTACACATCAGTATACACGTTGGGGGTTGAAAACGAACGATTTTGCATATGATGTAAATCTCAAGATAGAGAGTCCAAAATGTTCCGCTGAAACTACCGTGAAGGCTTATATATTACCTCCTTATCCAGATCCCGCTTTCACTGCTTATGCATACGAGGGCTGTGTACCGTTCCGGCTTACCTTGTTACGTGATAAAGCTCTAATGCACGACGATGAGACTTATCTCTGGGAATTCGGTGATGGTGAAACTTCGACTGAGAAAGTGCCGATTCACGATTATTTGAATGTTGGAACCTATCACGTAAAGCTGACCGTTACGGGAGATGGAGGTGTGAATTATGCATTTGCAGTTGTTACCGTCTTGCCAAATCCAAAAGTTAAGTTTACTTTGTACCCTGATCAGGTCATGTTACCTAAAGCAACTGTAAAAGGTCAAAACTTAACTGAGGGCGACAACCTTGCTTTTATGTGGAATTTTGGAGATGGAGAATTCTCTACCGATCGTTCTCCCATTCATGACTATATGACTGCTGGAAAATATACTGTCCAACTAGAGGCTACAAGTACGCTGCTTGCAGATTGCAAGGCAAGCGATACGCTTAGTGTAATTGTTAGACCTGAGGGGCATCTGGAGTTTCCAAATGTCTTCCAACCAAGTGACGAAGGGTCTAATGGTGGAGTATATGACGAGAATGATAGAGCAAATGAGGTTTTCCATCCTTATGGAGAAGGTGTCTCTGATTATCTATTGCGGATATACGATCGTTGGGGAGAATTGATTTACGAATCCAACGACATCAAGAAGGGATGGGATGGCTACATGAATGGACGACTCTGTGAAACAGGTGTCTATACATGGCGTGCATTGGGGCATTTCTTTAACGGAGAGGTCTTCGATCTCCGAGGTAATGTAACACTACTAAGAAAGTGATGAGAATCATTAGGTGGGTATCGGTATTAGCAATCGCGGCAATAGGATTTTTGGCAGAATCTGTTTCTGCGCAAGATCCGCAGTTTACGCAGTTCTTTGCGAATCCTATATACATAGCTCCTTCTTATGCAGGAGCGAGTGCGGGACAGAGAGTGATTGTCAGCTATCGTGACCAGTGGTCGGTTATTCCTAATACCTATCGCACCATGTCTGCTTCTTACGATGTCAATATTGAGAGTCTGCGTAGTGGAATCGGTGTTTTTGCTCTTGGTGATCTGGCGGGAGACGGACGGTTAGGGACCATTATTGGTGGGCTAAATTATTCGTATTCAATCCCCCTCAATAATATATTGAATCTTCGCCCTGGCATAGGTTTCTTTTTTCGTAATCATTCCCTTGATTACGATCGACTGATATGGGGAGATCAGCTTGTTAATACGCCGCGTAGCTCTACTACAATGCAAAGTATAGGCAAGAGTTCTGTATACGATATCGATATCTCTACTTCTGTACTGTTACATACTGCAGCATGGTGGGTTGGTGGTACGTGGGATCATATGTTGCGTCCTCGAATTTCTTTCTATAGTGAAAAGGCGCGCATCCCTTTCAGATTTTCTGTCTTCGGAGGTTATCGTTTCGTAATCAGAAGTTTATATCGTAAAGGCATTGATCAGAGCTTCTCTTTAGCGGGGAATGCCCGAATTCAAGGAAAGTTCTCGCAGGCTGAAATTGGAGGTTATTGGTATAAGAATCCTCTTATGTTAGGGCTTTGGTATCGTGGAATTCCACTCGTGAAAGACTATAACGGAAGTGATGCTTTAGCGTTTATGATTGGGGTTCGTTTTTCGCGTGCGCAGGTAGTCTATACATACGATCTTACGGTATCTAAATTGGGACCAGGCTCAGGAGGTTCGCACGAAATATCTTTAACCTATGAGATGCCTTTGATACAGCGCGGGCGTAGGTACAAACCGCTACAGTGCCCACCATACTAGTCTAGAAGTCTTCTATATTTATAGTTTTAGGCAGGGAAGTAATGCTTAGGCATTGCTTCCTTTTTTATTTGAGGTATTGTGTATTCCTGCCTAAGATTGTTTATTTGATACTGTCCTAAAAAGCGTGAACGCTAAAAAAACAATATACTTGCCTCTGTAATGCCTCGTAGGAGAGTACGGAACGTTTTATACATCTGCTGGAGTTACTCCCTCAGGGTGTTTCTTACTCTTATTCCCTGACAAAATTTGCCCTTTTCCCACTCTCTTTTTCCAAATAGCACCTAAGTACATTTCCTCATAAAAATAAAATAACAATAGTAATTTAATTACCCGAATCAAATATGGTAGTCGCGTTTTATAATGAAATTCTGATATAAAAACAATGTTTTAGATGAAAAGTTGGCTTCGATTTTGATAAAAAAGGCTAACTTGGATATGTTGTTAGTTAACCAATATAGAGAACAAATGAGACGATCTTTACTATTGTTGTTTTTCTTGTGTGCAGGTCTATTGCTTTATGCACAAGATCCAATTCGCTTCGGAGGCCGTGAGGTTTACCTAGAGGCGAATGTACACGCCAAGGTACGTGGACACAGAACGTCTAGTTTGGAGTTGGGTATTCCTACTGGCGAAAAACTCAACGTGCTAGTTCAGTTTGGAACTGAGAAAATCCCTTACGATGCGTTGAAGCAAAAAGGTGTAAAATTGGGCGATTGCCTTGGAAGCAATGCTTACTATGCTCAAGTAGCCCCAGGTAGCCGTCCTAGCGATTTTTTGGGTACAGGACTTCGTACAGTAGTACCCATTCGTGGTGAGTGGAAGGTGGTGAACAGCTT
>CAUVMY010000162.1:0-4351 GCA_963552845.1 uncultured Bacteroidia bacterium | reverse complement strand
CATTTTAAGGTTTAAGTTAAAGACCTCGTCAAACTCTTCATGCGCTTTCCCAATTTCTTCTACTTCGCCCACAAGCTGGTAGCGCGCATCTTCTTTGAAGGAGAACGTAGTAGGCGTGGGACCTCCTTCTGGCAAGAAACAGGAATACAAATGGTACGGAGCTTCGATTTGTGCCTTTGCCACGAGTTCGATAACCGAATCGCGTTCTTGCACAGATGTACTCCATCGGACGGGATTTTGAACCTTCATTTGCGCATACGTAGCACCAAAGCACACGAAAAGCAATGAGGTCAAAACTAACACTACACGACGCATCATATCTGTGTTTTACTATTAATTTGATGTTGTACTATGTCACCTTCTACTAGGTAAAACAATTATAGTCTCAAAAAGTTAAAGAGGAAGCCCTGCTCCGCGTTCAATGGCGCAAATATTTGAAGGCAGGGAGGTTTATTCGTCTTCCTCAGTAGCAAATTCGTCGGAGCGAGCGGCTAGGTTATCTATCTCGTTCCCTTCCCTATCAAATACGTGATAGCTCATAAGAGGATAAGAACTATCGGCTACGAAACGGAAACGACCGCCGTATTGTAGGTTCAGTTTGCGCGCCTTACTTAGAATACCACGATTGAAGTAGGCTTCGACAAACGGATGCACGCGAATATCATACTTTGCGCCTTTGTGTCGCAAACATAGGTCTATAATCTTATTCGTAATCTCGTCTTCGAGCATTAACGTAGATTCTACTTTCCCAGTTCCTCCACAGCACGGGCAGGACTCCATGGTATCCATACGCTGTTCAGGACGCTGCCGTTGACGCGTAATCTGCATTAAGCCGAAATCGGTAATTGGTAATACTTTATGTGTCACCTTATCGTTCTGCATCAGCTCTTGCATACGTTCGTAAATCTTACGCCTATGTTCGCCCTTAGACATATCGATAAAATCGATCACAATGATACCTCCCATGTCGCGCAAACGAAGTTGTCGCACAATTTCATCGCATGCTGCAAGGTTCACCTCAAAGGCGGTTGCCTCTGGTGTGCTCGCATGCTTAGCACCGCTCCCACTGTTCACATCTATAACATGAAACGCTTCAGGGTGTTGGATGATGAGGTAAGACCCTTTATGAAACATTACAGTTTTACCGAGCAGGCGTTTCATCTGCTTGGTAACATCAAAATGGTCAAAGATGGGTACGCGCTGAGAATTGTAATATTTTACTTTCTCAGCATTTTCAGGAGCAATAGAAATGAGGTATTTGCGGAGCTCCTCATACATCTGACGGCTATTGACCCAAATATTTGAGTAACTGTCATCCAAATTGTCGCGGAGGAGTGCCACTGAGCTGTTGAGCTCACTCAGGAGGAGTTGCGGTGTCATGCTCGAGTGGCTAAGTTGCAACAGACAACTCTGCCAGCTCTCTAACAAAGAGGTCAATTCGGCGTGTAGTACACTTGCTTTTTTCCCCTGAGCTGCTGTACGGATAATTACCCCTACACCTTTAGGTAAAATACTTTGCACCAAGCGCTGTAGTCGTTTAGCTTCCTCTTTGTCTTCGATGCGCGAGGAGACATGTACTTTCTCAGAGAAAGGCAGAAGCACCATAAAGTGACCTGCAATAGAGAGTTGCCCCGTTAATGTCGGTCCCTTGTTGGAATAGGGCTCACGTTCAATTTTAATGAGAACAAATTGCCCGACTTTTACATGCTCGGCAATCGGGTCATGTTTCCCTGGTAAACTTGCAGCCTCTTCTGCTGAGGCTGGACCGTTCCACGTAAATTGCGCTACGAGCGAAGCCGCATCAATGCTTTTACCCTTTGCCCCCTCCTTCAGTACCTGCTTTACTTGTTGTACCATAAAAGGGTAATGTTGCCCCAAGTCTTTTAGTGGCAGAAAACCCTGTTTCTTTGCGCCGATATCTACAAAAGCAGCGTTTATATTTTCTTTTACCTTACGAACCTGACCAAGATATATATTACCTACCGCAAAAAGCGAACCGCTCTGTTGGGTACGCACTTCTACAAGATTCCCATCCTCAAGGAGCGCTATTTGCGCACTACCCGAGAGGGTGTTTACATCTACTATCAATTGCGAATTCAAACCCGAACCTCCCAAACCTATCCTACCGCCACAAAATTAGATATTTCTATACAAGCACTAGCCACACAGCATACGTTCTGAACCTTATACCGTTTCAGCTTTCTTATTTACGTGCTTATGTGGTTATTTATTGCCTCTAGAGTGTTCAGCGCGATACTGAGAAGGAGAGGTTCTAAATTCTTTTCGGAATAGACGAAGAAAGCTTAATCGTGATCGGAATCCTGCTTGTGAAGCGATGTTGTCAATTTCTAATCTCGGAGTACACAATACAAGCTGCGCAGCATAGCGCAACCGGTATTGATTGATGTAGGCTTTGAGCGTTTTACCGTCTGTTGCCTTTCTTATTGCTTCGATTAGATTTATACGCTTAATACCAAGCATTTGCACAAGATCGCGACTTGTTAAATCCGAGATCTTGAAAAGTTCCCTTTCTTGCATTAAGTATTCTAATACACTATAAATCATTTGCGAGCGTACTTCCGATACTGTATGCTCATTGGGCTCAGTTGTAATATTGTTCGTCAAGTCTTCTAGGGTAGCAGTCATACGCTGTGACAAACTTTGTTGTATAGCAGAATACAATACACTCTTTTTTCGCCGTAGACGGTGCGAATACGCAAAAACTTGTACCCCAATCCCCGACATAAGAGCGAGAAGAACCAAAGAGAAAAGCAGATAATTACGAAACTGCTTCTGCGAAGCTTGCAGCTGATTTAGTTTATGTGCCTCACTAAATTCCTCCAACAATAGTCGGTTTTGAGCCACCTCCAACGAATCTCGCTTCTCTATATAATCTCTATAGCAATGTGTAGCAGTAAAAAAATCGTGTTTCTGGCAAAGAATCCGTGCATGCGTCACTAAAGCAGGAAGTAGCTCAGTAGGATTGTCTAGGGTGCGAAAATATTCTAAACGTTTATTGTTGTAAACAAGAGCACTGTCCCACATACCAACATAGCTATAATAAACTTCGTATGTATCATAGAAAATATAGTCTATGCCACTACTATTCTTGGTTAGGTGTTTTTCAAACAAAGAGAAGTATTCGAGTGCTTTTTCTCTATTATTTTCTTTGACCTCTAGCAGCGTCATAAATGCATAGTAGTAGGCATAGGATGCGTTTGTAGTATTGATGTCCTTCATCGCCTTACGGCGTTGTACAGCTTTTGCTATACGTTCTAACCACGCCTGAGCGGCTACGCGTGCTTCTTCGTAACGTTTTTCATAGAGTAAAAGCGAACAGTAGTCATAGTAGGCTCCCAACTCAGTCCCACTTACATAGTCTTGTGTTGCAAGACCGACGAGAGCATTATGATAGGTTTCTAACGCACGCTCCGTATCGTGCCATCCATCGCAATACAGTTGTCCTAAGGCGCACTCTGCGAGACCTTTTCCATAAGCACTTTTCCTCTCTATCGCGTCTTGTTGCATCTTATCTAATTCTGTCAAGGCTTTGTAATACTCCTGCTCTGCCAAAACACGAAATACCTTTAAACTCCATCCACTGTAGTAAAGATTCAGATTGCCATGCTTTAACTGGTAGGCTTGTATTTCATCGAAGCGCGTCTCCAGTTTGTCAAACATGTCGTAGTTATAAAAACTAATGAGTAACGAAAGTGCAGCATAGCCGCTGAGCTTGTAATCTTTGTTTTTGTCAGCTGCAAGTATCAACTCTTCTAGCCAAAGTTGTTCAAAGCTCGCATCTCCAAGTACGTAAGCCAGATCGCATATATGCGTAATGGCATCTAGACGCTCTATACCGTGGAGTGTCGGCAAAAGTGCAATTACCGAATCTGCCTCTTTCTGTAGATTGGTTGCCAATACAACCCGCGAGCCGCCAAGCGTAAAAATAGCAACACTCAGCACCACTGTGTATGATAATAGCCTGTACACTATCTTTCTCATATTATAGATTTTGCGGGTTTCTTCTCCTAAATATACGATCAAAATTATACAACAATATATTTGCACTGTAGGGCATACCAACAAGAGTCGGTTGTTGCCAGAGCGGAAGCCCTAGACAAGATTGTACTACACTTTCAGAGCGAAAAGTTGACATCTAATCTGACGGAGGTTCTTAAAGATAAAACACCTTTATTTTTAGCCTGAAAATTCTTCATTCACTATTAGCATCAATAGCACTTCTACTCCTACTAAAAAGTCAATAACTTTGTAAGAACAGTATCCGATCTATAAGATGAGGGCTTGGTTTTCTTATTTCCTTCCGTTTTTTCTCTCCCTATCTCTATTGGGC
>CAUVMY010000161.1:0-4361 GCA_963552845.1 uncultured Bacteroidia bacterium | reverse complement strand
ACAACTTTCGTATCGTTGAAAACGAGTGTACTTCCTTCGGGAAGCCATGCTTCCAAGTTGCCAAAAGCACTATCACAAATTGGCGCTTTACTCCCTTTCCAGACCAATAATTTTGCAGCCTCAGGCGGCAATACGGGCTGCTGTGCAATACGCTCCGAGGGCAATGAGTAGAAATACTCATCCATGCGTATATTTTCAACGTTGTCTGTCATTAGAGCAATTATCTCAGAAGTTCATAGTTCGTATTACGTCCTCCCTCATCTGTTTTCTTAAGGAGTTTTTTCGCAAGTAGGTCTTGTATATCTCGTAGCGCAGTGGCTTGGGAACACTTCGTGATCTTTGCCCATTTTGATGTGTTGAGTTTTCCCTCAAAGCCATCCCAGAGCATATTCAATATCTTTCGTTGTCGCTCATTAAGAGGTACTGTTGCACACTTTTCCCAGAAAGTATTGCGCTGCAACAAAACCGTCACGTTGTCTAGCGAGGTCTGAAAGGCCTTTAGAAGGCAGGCTAAAAACCAAGTAAGCCACTCTGTAATATCGCCTTTACCATGCTGGGTTCGCTCTAAAACAGCATAGTACGATTTACGCTCCTCACGAATACTCGACGAAAAACTATAAAAACGGTGATGTTGGTGGTCATTGCGACAGAGTAGTAGCTCCGTAATTGTACGGGCAATGCGCCCATTACCATCACTAAATGGATGGATAGATACAAACCATAAATGTGCAATGGCGGCTTTTAGAATACCATCCATGGGCTCTTCGCGATTGACCCAGACAAGAAATTCCTCCATCAATTGTGGGACTTGCTCAGCGGGCGGAGCTTCATAGTGTACTTTTTCTCTCCCTAACGCTCCTGAGACGACGTACATCGGCTCAGAACCTTTTCGATAATTGCCCACTACTAAATTGTGGCGTAAACTCTTCCCATGCAATTTAGGAAAAAGGAGAGTATGCCAATTAAAAAGACGTTCGTGTGTAAGAGGCTGCTCATAGTTTTGTACCACATCCAGCATAATCTCTACCACCCCATCCGTATACCTATCGGCTTTTACTAGATGCTCCAATTCTATCCGCAATCCTTTAGCTATTGAGGAACGCACAAGCTCTGGAATTAACGAAACACCCTCAATTTCAAAAGAATTGACCATATCTGCAGTCATGTTGGTAAGCGTCACTCTATTGCGGAGATCTATGCCCATCGTTTCATATATCCCGATGAGTTTACCGTTGTTAAAATGCACCTCCGCTAAAAGCTGTTCTATAACCGTGCGATTGAAAGTAAATTTTGGCCAATTCTCACTTTGCCACAGATAGAAGGACATCTGTATTTGTCTCTAATATTCAACACAAAGGTAGTGCAGCGGCATCAATTGCACACCTATTCGCATCAAAATATGACGAGATTAGGACATCTATTCACGTCAAATTATGACGAGATCAGCAGTGTATCGCTGAAAAGGGAATTTGCCTCTTATAATTCTTCTATCTCCCAAGCGCCTAGAGTTCGCTTCTTTTCGTCAAAACTTGCTCCTACCAACATGAGACGTTTATTAGACGAACGGTAAGGAACATCATAGCCATTCAACTTTATTTGTGCCAAAGCATCCGAAGCAGTTCCTTTACTCCAAAGCTTAAATTCAAACAAATAGATAGTATTTGCGGTATGAACTATGCAATCTGCACGACCTGAGGCATTCTGTACTTCGGTCTGAACAAACTCGCCTAACAAGGAAAAGACCAGATAAACGGCAATCTGGTAATCGCGCTCACGAAGGGTAACCTCTCCTGCGGGTAAAGTATCATAAGGGATACCTGAGAGAATTGATTGAATACGCATCATAAAGCCATCCACGTCGCCTGACTGGATGCCCCTTACAAGTTCCCAAACTGCATGTCCCGTGTCACTTGTGCCAATCGAGGTAAAAGCGGGCAATAGATTATCCAAGAAACCATAACGAACCTCGTCATTCGGGAAGCCCAGACGATAAACGTTGCCGCCTGCAATGTACTCCTTTATGGTCAAGTAACCTGCCTGATAGAGAATAGGCAAAACGTTTTGAGCATCTGCTCGGTTGTGCTCTAAATTCCGCTCATTTAGGAATACATTTCCATCCAGATCAGGAATATTGTAGTGCACTGTGCGCAGATACTCCACTAAAAAAGTCGGAGTACCCGTGGCATACCAATAATCAGAAAATGACCGCGCATCAAATGCATTCAGCAAGCTAAACGGATTATAGACGTTTTCGCCCTCTGCTGCAAAAAGGTAACCATCGTAACGTCTCTTTAAGGTAGCTAGTACCTCCTCGCAACTTTTCTTCTGTTTGAGGGCTAGCGCTTCTATCTCAGGAGCAAAATTGGCTTTCAGTTCAGCCTCTGTTATGCCACAAATCCCTGAGAAGTCCTCTCGTAAACTCAAATCCTTCAAATTATTCAAGCCACTAAAGACACTCACTTTGCTAAAACGAGTTATACCCGTTAGGAACGCAAAACGAAGATAGCGGTCGCTACTCTTAATTACCGAGAAGAAAGCTCGCAGGATATCGCGATAATCGTCGTTGAGTTGGGGGCGGTCAATGGTATCAAGTAGCGGTTTGTCGTACTCGTCAATTAGAACTACTACTTGGCGTCCCGTCTTTTCGTATGCACGACGAATTACACCCATAAATCGGCTAGAAAAATCTTTCTCTGAGGATGCCGTCCCATAAAGTTCTTCCCACAGAGTAAGATGGTCATCTAATTTTATGGTTAAACTCTCTGGGACATTATAATTACTAGCATTCAAGTCCAGATACAACACAGGATATTCCAGCCATGCTTCTCGCTTTTCTCGTACGGCGAGTTCAAGCTCGGCTTGCTCTAAATACAAGCCCTTGAAAAGCTCACGTTTCCCCGAAAAATATGCGGCTAGGGTAGAAAGTAGCAAACTCTTACCAAAACGACGGGGACGGCTCAAAAAATAAGTTTTACTCGTACTGACTAATTGAAGGATATACGGAGTCTTATCCACGTAAACGAACTCTTTTTCCCGTAGATCTTGGAAGTTTTGTGCCCCAATGGGCATTACTCGCATTTCGGACATCTCAAATCGATTTTCTACTCCTTACCCCATTTGTTCTTCTATCTCCCAAGCCCCTAGGGTACGCTTCTTTTCGTCAAAGCTTGCCCCGATAAGCAATAGGCGTTTACTAGAAGAACGGTAAGGAAGATCATAGCCATTCAGCTTTATTTGCGCCAAAGCATCTGCAGCAGTTCCTTTACTCCAAAGCTTAAATTCAAACAAATAGATGGTGTTTGCGGTATGAACTATGCAATCTGCACGACCTGAGGCATTCTGTACTTCGGTCTGAACAAACTCGCCTAACAAGGAAAAGACCAGATAAACGGCAATCTGGTAATCGCGCTCACGAAGGGTAACCTCTCCTGCGGGTAAAGTATCATAAGGGATACCTGAGAGAATTGATTGAATACGCATCATAAAGCCATCCACGTCGCCTGACTGGATGCCCCTTACAAGTTCCCAAACTGCATGTCCCGTGTCACTTGTGCCAATCGAGGTAAAAGCGGGCAATAGATTATCCAAGAAACCATAACGAACCTCGTCATTCGGGAAGCCCAGACGATAAACGTTGCCGCCTGCAATGTACTCCTTTATGGTCAAGTAACCTGCCTGATAGAGAATAGGCAAAACGTTTTGAGCATCTGCTCGGTTGTGCTCTAAATTCCGCTCATTTAGGAATACATTTCCATCCAGATCAGGAATATTGTAGTGCACTGTGCGCAGATACTCCACTAAAAAAGTCGGAGTACCCGTGGCATACCAATAATCAGAAAATGACCGCGCATCAAATGCATTCAGCAAGCTAAACGGATTATAGACGTTTTCGCCCTCTGCTGCAAAAAGGTAACCATCGTAACGTCTCTTTAAGGTAGCTAGTACCTCCTCGCAACTTTTCTTCTGTTTGAGGGCTAGCGCTTCTATCTCAGGAGCAAAATTGGCTTTCAGTTCAGCCTCTGTTATGCCACAAATCCCTGAGAAGTCCTCTCGTAAACTCAAATCCTTCAAATTATTCAAGCCACTAAAGACACTCACTTTGCTAAAACGAGTTATACCCGTTAGGAACGCAAAACGAAGATAGCGGTCGCTACTCTTAATTACCGAGAAGAAAGCTCGCAGGATATCGCGATAATCGTCGTTGAGTTGGGGGCGGTCAATGGTATCAAGTAGCGGTTTGTCGTACTCGTCAATTAGAACTACTACTTGGCGTCCCGTCTTTTCGTATGCACGACGAATTACACCCATAAATCGGCTAGAAAAATCTTTCTCTGAGGATGCCGTCCCATAAAGTTCTTCCC
>CAUVMY010000160.1:0-4362 GCA_963552845.1 uncultured Bacteroidia bacterium | reverse complement strand
GGGATTACCAGGGACAGAGCGAGTGTATGAAACGGAGGACATGATTTGGTTGGCGAGGAAATCTTGTGCATTCCGAGCATTGAAACGGTTATAGGCAGAAGAACCAAAGGTTACATTGGCTTGAAAGGTTGAATTGGGATTCCAAGCCCTGTCCTGACTGTGTGACCACGTAATGCGATAGGTTGAATTGATATTGTGTTCTGGAGTGTTCTCTTGCCCAGAGGTGATGTAGGAATACGAATAACCCAACTGTCCAGAGAATTTGTAGCGCAGCTTATAGCTGGATGTTAAGTTTAGATCCCATGAGCCTCGCGTATAGTATCCGCCCAAGACGGTGAGGTCAAAGTAATCGTTGAGTCCTAGGTAGACACCGCCGTTCCTTAGGAAGAAACCCCGCATTTGCTCCTCGCCATATTCGGGGGGAATAATCCCAGAAGATCGCTTGGTAGTATTAGGAAAGAAACCAAAGGGGATGCCTATCGGTGCTGGCACATCTGCGATTACGAGGTATGCGAGGTCTGTAAAAATTTTATCGTTGGGCACGACCTTTGCCTTGGTGAGTGCCAAGTAAAAGTGTGGGTGCTTGAGGTCGCAAGTGGTAAACTTCCCGTTGCCAACATAGAAGACGTCGTTTGGCATCTTCTTGATGACTTCGCCATGCAGATACCCTTCCGAAACGTTCGTTATCACTCCTGTAATTCGGGCTTTCCGCGTCTTAAAGCTATAGCGAATGTCGGTCATGGTGTACTTCTCGTTGCCCTCCGAGAAGATGGGATCGCCGACAGTCTTGCCTGTAGAGTCGACCATCCCTTGTGCAAAGAGTTGCCGTTTGTTGAGATCGAGATCTATGTACTGTGCCTCAAAGTTTTGATTTTTATAGGCGAGTTTAGCTTTCCCGTAGAGTTTTACACTCCGATTCTTTATTGAATAAACAACAGAATCTTGCGCACTGGACTCCACTTTCGCATCAAGGCGAGTACTTGCATTCTCATCTGGATTTACCGAATCAGTAACGGTTGTGATGCTGTCTTGAAAGACAGTGCGGTGTGCTCCCTTTGATTCGATAAGCGAGCTGCACAGCAAAACCCCGAATATGAGCACAAAACGGAGCTCAAAGAATAATTTTACCTTTGCACTGTTCAAACGATCCCAGCTTTTGGGATCAAAGGTAGTGCAAATTCGAGAAGTGGATGAGTGTGCAAAGAGGGGCTTGGTGGGCGATGTATGCCTTTCTAGTGCTTTGGATACCTCTCTTTTTATCTTCCTTGCGTGTCGTTGCGCAACCGTCGGTTGGGCTTTTGAAAACAGTGGTGATAGATGCAGGACACGGGGGCAAAGATCCTGGTACTGAGGGGAAACATAGCCAAGAGAAGAATGTGACCCTTGCGGTAGCTCTAAAGCTCGGTAAACTACTCAAAGAAAACTATCCCGAGCTTAATACAATTTTTACACGCGAAACAGATGAGTTTATCGAACTCAATCAACGTGCCGCAATTGCCAATGAAAAGAAAGCCGACCTTTTTATTTCTATTCATTGCAATGCAGCCTCTTCGTCCGTTGCTGTAGGAGCAGAGACGTTTGTGATGGGGTTGCATACTTCCAAATCGAACCTCGAGGTGGCACAGCGAGAGAATTCGGTTATATCATACGAGGATGATTATTCCACAAAGTACGAGGGATACGACCCAAAATCGCCAGAATCATTCATGATTTTTTCGCTCATGCAGAATGTTTTCCTTGATCAGAGTTTGGAGTTTGCATCGGGGATACAAGGAGAATTTGTGAAGAAGTTACAACGAAAAGATCGCGGGGTAAAGCAGGCGGGTTTTTTGGTGCTCTACAAGAGTGGTATGCCTTCTGTGCTCATAGAACTTGGCTTCTTAAGTAACCCGAGCGAAGAAAAATATCTTCTTTCTGAGAAGGGGCAGCAGGAGCTCGCACAAGGGATCTATAATGCTTTTGTCGAGTACAAAAAAAAATGGGATGCACATGCTGCTCAGACCATAGTGGCTGCCAAAACAGACTCTGGTGCTCAGAGAGGAAAGGCTACGAGTACACAAACCAAGAGCAATACCGCAACCAAAAAGAAGACTACAGAGACACCTGCAGCTCCCTCCAAGGCGAAGCGTACGTATCGGATTCAGGTAGCTACGCTGAGTCAGCGTGTTGCAGCATCTCACAGATTGTGGAAACTCTACCCCGACCTGAAGGAGCGAAAGGAAGGCAAACTCTACCGTTATTATACGCAAGCTTTTACAGATCTTGATGCGGCTAAGAAGAAGTTGGTAGAGGTCAAAAAACAGTACCCTGATGCCTTTATTGTTGCCTTCGATGGGGAACGAAAAGTAAGCCTATAGGTGGGCGTAGATGCGCGCCTTGTATCAAACAACTAGCAATATCGTATAACTTTAATAATACGGTACGAACGGTGAAAGATTATGCAAACACGTACGAAGCAAACTTGGATTATTGGTATATTCACTCTTGCCGTTTTAGTAGCAGGTGTGGTAGGCTATCAGTTCTTGAAAGGACGCGATATTTTCAATAGGAGTAGCTACTATTACTCCTATTTCAATAATATAGGCGGTTTGTATGTCTCAAATCGTGTTGTAATCAACGGTCTGTCGGTTGGTTACGTCTCCGAACTTCGTTTTGCGAACGATGGTACAGGGCGTATTATAGCGCAGTTCCGCTGTCCTTCTACGTTGCGTTTGCAGCGTACTGCCCATTCGCAGGTTGTAAATTCGGGGCTTATCGGTGGGAGTGTTGTACGCCTGTATGATGCATGGGGGAATGGTCCGTATCTCGCCCCTGGAGATACAATCCCTGGTTCCAGTGAAATGACTTATACTGAGGCGTTTTCTACCAAATTAAGTCCCCTAATCGCGAATATAGATACCATGGTTCGTTCCTTAAAAGTGGTACTACAGGTGGCGGAACACACGGTGACTGAGCAACGGGTCGAAGATACCTATCGTGAGCTATACGCACTACTGCGCAATTTGCGCATGTCTGCGGCAGCACTACCAGCTACTGTTGCAAACGTGAATACGGCAGTAAATAAATTGGCTACTGCTTCCGATACCATACAGTATCTCATGACTACAACGATAGGAGAATTACAGCCTTCTCTCCGTAGTGCGTTGCTACGTACCGACTCGCTACTTGTTGTAGCCACGCAACTGGCGAATAATGTGCAAAATGGGCAGGGAACGCTCGGAAAAATTGCACAAGATGACTCTTTGTACTATGATTTGCGCTCTTCTGTCCGTAGTCTCGATTCTTTGTTGACAGACATTCAGAAGTACCCCAAGCGCTATTTCAAGTTCTCCATATTTTAGAGAGCAGTACGCCTTTGCTACTGCTCTATATTCCTAAGAGATTGACGTGGGGCGAGTCTGCTTGAAAGCATCATCCCCTTTTATGAATATATCGTTTGAAGGAGACGCGTTCTACTATTGTTATAGGTTTTTGTGAAATTGAGTTCACTTGAAAAAATGAGGGTTCGTATTCTTTTGCTTGCTACATCGCTTCTTTTTCTGGGAAGTTGTACCATGCATCAAACGCAAGGAGAAGGGGGAATGCAAAACACTCTATCCCGCAAAGAACAAGTTGTGGCACTACTCAAAACTTTTGAAACAGGGGACACCGTGCCGATAGCTTATATCAATCCTGAAAAATATATTCAGCATAATCTGCAAGTGGTAGACGGAGTAGATGGTTTGCGCGAAGCGATTCGCGGGGCTGAGAAGAGTGGCATAAAAGTGAATACGCTTCGTGTCTTTGAAGACGGAGATTATGTGTTTGCACAGACCCTAACATCGCGTCCTGACGATAGTGTCGAACTTACGTTCGATATCTTTCGTTACGAGTCTGACAAGATAGTAGAGCATTGGGACAACTCTTCTGTTTTTCATGCTCCCGCAGACACGGCGATGTTTCGTAGTGCTTACTTGGGCACGATTGCTGCTGTAACCGATTTGGGAAAAAGTGCCGAAAACAAAGCCCTTGCTGAGCAATTTATGCGTACTGTAGTATTGGAAGATAGCATTGAGCGTTTTCCAGACTTTGCCGATACAGTGTCATATACTGAGCATAACCCCTACATACAGGAAGGTATTATGGCAATGCTCCTTTTGTTCGCTGATGGGGGGCAGGCTTTTGTTCCTTCCACAATCCATAAAGTACTGGGTGAAGGCGATTATGTACTAGTGGTTAGCGAAAAGAGTGTTGATGGAGTCGCTAAAAGTGCACTTTACGATCTCTTCCGTTTTGCCAACGGAAAAATTGTTGAACATTGGAATATTTTGGAAGCGATTCCTCCACAGACCGAGTGGAAGAATACTAATGGCAAGTTCGGTT
>CAUVMY010000159.1:0-4373 GCA_963552845.1 uncultured Bacteroidia bacterium | reverse complement strand
ATGATGCAGCGAATGCAATCGTTCTCCCCGAATCTGAAGTAGATAGTAACGAACTTCTGTATTCTTTCCGCGGAAAGGGTAATGCGGCAGCTGTTAAAAGAGAGGACTCTATTGACGTATTGTGGGCGCTCAATCCGCCTTCGGAGGCAGACTATCGTCGCAGTTTTGAGATGGTGCAAAATGCCATTGCGGCTGGCAATACCACGTTGGTGAACCTCACCTGCAAAATTCCCATTAAAACGAATTTATCGCTACGACAGATTTTTGACCATGCTGATGCGCTCTATCGTCTCTGGATAAAGAATACGCTTGTATGCTTCTCGCCTGAGATGTTCATTCAGATAAAAGACGGAGAGATAAGCTCTTACCCCATGAAGGGTACAATTGATGCCACACTTCCGAATGCTGCTGAGCGTCTCCTAAATAACCCCAAGGAAATGGCAGAGCACGCCGACGTGGTTGAACTTATAAAGCAAGATCTCCGTTTCGTGGCGGACAATGTGCGAGTGGAGCGATATAGGTATATCGATACGTTACTTACGAATAAAGGGAGTTTGCTGGAAACAAGTTCTGAAATTCGGGGTTCACTTCCTTCCAACTATCGTAGTTGTTTGGGCGATATTCTTTTCTCGCAGCTCCCTGCTGGCTCTATTACTGGTTTCCCAAAGAGTGAAACAGTAAAAATTATTGCAGCCGCTGAAGGTTACGAACGTAAGTTTTATACGGGTGTCATGGGGCGTTGGGATGGCAATTCGCTCGATACAGGAGTGCTAATACGTTTTATCGATCAGGAGGGAGAGCAACTGTACTTCAAAGCAGGAGGAGGCATAACGGGTAATAGCAATTGGCAAGCAGAATACAACGAAGTAATCGCCAAAGTTTATGTGCCAATTCGTTGAAACTTTATGCCTTGAAAGTGGCGTTGTGCGCAATTTGCATTACCATGAGGCGCGATTGAATGCTACCCGTCAGTATTTTTGGAAGGGGAGTGCGCCGATAGTTCTGGCACAATATCTTAGTGGGCTTTCGAATGTGGCAGGGCGTCTGAAAGTGCGGGTGGTTTATGGCGAATATGGTGTTACGGAGGTAACATCGCAGTCGTATACTATGCGTCGTATCACCTCTCTACGTTTGGTAAACAATGATACGATAGATTATTCTTTCAAAAGCACGGATCGGAGTGCGCTAAATGCGCTAGTAGCGCAACGCGGGGAATGCGACGAGGTACTGATTGTAAGGCGCGGCGAGATAACCGATACTTCTTATACAAATGTCGCGTTTCTAGAAAACAAGCAATGGTATACTCCAGCACGTCCTCTTTTATGTGGTACGATGCGTGCTTCGCTTTTAGATGCAGGGCTTCTTACCGAACGCACAATTCGTTGTGAGGAGCTGGGTAATTATTCGGCAATAATGCTTTTCAATGCCATGATCTCGTTCGGAGAACTGACGCTCGCTATAGGTGCGATTGTAAAGTAGTGCACGCCTCGCTCTGTTGTCGTCCCCTTTCAGAAGCGCTATAGACCAAAGAGGATGTGAGAGAGCCAGAGACTAGACTGCCTTTACGCTGTAATATCAAAGATATGAAACAGACTTGTAGGAGTGTATGCAGGTAGTGCTCTACCCAGATACCTATTTTAGGAACTCGCGATACTCTGGCGCTCTTTGCGCGTTAGTCCGTTATACACGAGATCGTATGAGGCGCGAATGAGAGAGCAAACGAGGGAGAAAGGGAGTGCTGTAGGATCTGTTAGGGTTATCCAATGGCGTTTGTTGAAATGGTAGGCTGGTTGTATTGTGTTGTAGCGCTCACGTAGTCGTTCGCCTTCCTCGGGGTTACACTTAATGGTAATGGGGATGAGGTGTTTCTCTAAGGCTAAAACAAGAAACATCTTGCTGCCTACTTTGTAAACTAGCGTCTCGTCGTCAAAAGGAAAAGATTCGTAACTCCCCGCGAGTGCTAGGGCGAATTCGCGAACTTCGTCTAACATATTGAAAAAGGGCTACACAAGTACAAAACTTATGTAGCCTTATAGATTAACCAAACTGTATTTATTGCACTTTTACCACCTGTTGTGAGAGTACGCCGCCATCGGCTTCCACACGGAGTACATACATACCCGCAGGAATGCCTTGTACTTCGCTGGTGAAAGTTGAGGTATAAGCCCCTTCTTCTTGGCTCTGTTGCAGAAGTGTTTTTACCAATAAGCCTTGGGCATTATACAAGGCGATGGTAACATTTGTGCGCGCACTAAGGGTGTATTTTACGTTCAGCTCAGCGCTAAAGGGATTTGGGTAAAGGTTGAGTGTCGTAACAGCGCCTTTGCCCTCTTTCTGCGCTTTTGCAAGGATTTCGGGTGCTTCTACTACTGCATTGTAAGCACCTTTAAGCGGATAAAGCGTACCGTCGTCGCGTTTCTCGAAAATCAAAGAGAGAACGGGGTAACGGTGCGATTTTACGTACCAACGATAAGTTACTACTGTTGATGTGTAGTTATTGTCATAGATGTAGGAGTGTGTGGTAACGACACGGAGCACGTTCTTAAGCGTTGTACCAGGAAGCAGGAGAGTACCATAAGCGTCGGCTTCTACGCTATAGTCTAGTACAAACTTTTGAGTAAAGTCGCTACTCGTGTAATAGATAGAAGCAGGGGTGCGATCTGCAAAACGATCACCATAAGCAAATGGGTAACGCATCTTCAGAACAGGTTTCTCGAATGTGCGCACAAATGTTCCCACACGATTCGCTAATACGCGAAGTTCGTTTGCATTGGTCGCCATGAACGCTTCCAAATTGTCTTCTATCAGAAGCGTATTGCTTTTTGTAGCTTCTACAGGTGGATTGTACGTGAGGGGTTCTTCTACATGACCATAAAAAGCGGCTTTTTGTGGGAGTGCACTAAAATCCCATACAACGCCTTCGCCTGCTGCACCTGGAGCGCTAAACTCTGTTTCGATCATCGGGTTCGGATTGCCTGGAAGCAAGCCATGTGTCTTTTCTTTCAGCACTGTCTGACCAAAAGTGGTAGTTGCTGCAAACAAGAGGGTTGTAGCTATTAGTACTATTTTCTTCATCTCTAATTTGTATTTAGTGGGTTACACTTTGTACTCAATTACTCTTATTTATTATGGAACGATTTTGGGTGCGTAAAAGTTGTGTTGTCGTTTGCTCTTTTGTGGAAAATACTTTGGCATGTTTCAGATGCGCTTTAGAACAATCCAGCGAAAAGGTGGCGAGTCGGCAATTACAATTTGATTAGGGCGAAATTCAAGTGTAAAAGTCTTTCCTTGAATTAAGCATTGTAGCTTGTTCCCACTTTTCAAATCTGTGGTGACTTTGATAGTCTGTGTGCCCTCTAGCAAGTAGAGGGGTGTCAGGTAGCTAGGAATTGAAAGGGAATGTTCTGTTACAGCAGTGCGTTTTTTTATATTCTCCGCGTTTGTCTGTGCATGTTGAAAGAGCGTTTTGTATATGGTGCGTAAGGGCTTGCTAGTCCACTTATCTACATTCTCGAATGGTGGTTTTGTGATGTCTACGAAATAGTCTGTTTCACGCAATTCTTGTGGAAGATCCTCACTCAGGAAGCGACTTGGGTCAATGATTCGTCCACAGTATACCCACTCACCGTGCCATTCGGCTGATAGTGACTGCGTGAAGTCTATCTGAAGAGTTTCTATAAGTATGGGATCTACGGTGTGCTCGTGTTCGTCGTGCTTTTTCACCTCTTTTTGGCAAGCTACCAGCATGAAAGCAAATAGTATCGAAAGTACAGTAAAGATGCCCAATCTGTGCTTCATGGTCTTTTCATTTCTGTCCTTTACAAATATACAATGAAATTGTTTTTTAGCGTCAATCTAGACAAATGAGCGGCGCATTATAACTCGTAAGTGGGTAGCGAAAATTGGTGTCGTGCCATGGCGCGATGCTACCCCCGTTTCGTATATTACTTCCCGTTTAGGTATGAAGCCTTGTTTTTCGCACTGAAAGTGCAGCACAATCTAGCCTTAGGGCTAAGTGCAATGCGTATTTTTTATGATCGCATTGTGCAACTCTTAACTCTTAACTCTTAACTCTTAACTCTTAACTCACCCCTCCTTAAAGAAATTGAGGTTTTCCTAATCAAAAAAGTGACTCCGCTCGTCTTAAGGCGATCCCACACTAACGTCCCCCATGAACCATATAACGAAAACATAATAATCGCACAATCCTGCGCAAAAATTGCGAGATTTCTTAGCGATATACTAAATATTTGAGAGGGAAATGCGCCCTATAAACACGTAAAGCGCTAGTAATTAGATGTCTATAGGTGTGGCTTCGAGCCACAAACTGACCGAAAATCACAGCACAAAAATAACAATTATCGCAGAGCGCC
>CAUVMY010000158.1:0-4381 GCA_963552845.1 uncultured Bacteroidia bacterium | reverse complement strand
CAGACACTTATCACTGTAGTACGCATTGCGTTGAGAATAGAGTAATGCGTTAACAGTACATACAATCTGCCTACTAAATTGAAATCGTAACTATCTTTGCATAACACAAGAGGTGCGAAGAGATGGTAGGCGAGAAATTGGAGCAAACGCTCAAGGAACTGGGGATTTTACCAGACGAATACAAACAAATCGTCAATATTTTAGGACGTGAACCCAACTATACCGAGTTGAGTATTTATTCGGTGATGTGGAGCGAGCACGCTTCCTACAAGAACTCCATCAAGTGGATTAAGAAATTGCCTCGTACAGGGAAACATTTGTTGGCAGAGGCTGGTGAAGAGAATGCAGGGCTTGTAGATGTAGGCGACGGTTTGGCTTGTGTCTTTAAGAAAGAAACGCACAATCACCCTTGTGCGGTAGAGCCCTATCAAGGAGCAGCGACAGGTGTGGGAGGTATCAACCGTGACATATTTACCATGGGAGCACGTCCTGTTGCCCAGTTAAACTCTTTGCACTTTGGTAACTTAGATAACAAGCGTACGCGCTGGCTGTTAGAGGGAGTTGTGCGTGGTATTGGCGATTATGGCAATTCTTTCGGCGTTGCCGTTGCAGGTGGTGAAGTGGTATTCGATCCCTCCTATGAGACAAACCCGCTGGTAAATGCCATGTCGGTGGGGTTGGTGCGTCACGATCGCGTTATATCCGCCATCGCCAAAGGAGCAGGAAATCCTGTCTTTATTGTTGGTTCTGCCACGGGGAAAGATGGTATTCATGGCAGTACATTTGCTAGTGCCAATATTACAGAAGATTCGGCTAAGGATATTCCTTCTATACAGGTGGGAGATCCATTCGCCGAGAAGCTCTTGTTGGAAGCAACATTGGAGTTGGCACAGACCGATACTCTCATTGGTATGCAAGATATGGGGGCAGCAGGTATCATCTGTTCGACATCGGAAATGTCGGCAAAGGGAGAGTGTGGGATGAAAATAAATCTGGATCTCGTCCCTAAGCGCCAAGAGGGGATGCTGCCGCATGAAATACTACTGTCCGAATCGCAGGAGCGTATGCTTGTGGTCGTGAAGAAGGGGCGTGAGGCAGAAGTCAAGGCTATTTTTGATAAATGGGATGTGCCTTGTGTACAAATTGGAGAGGTGGTAGATACCCCTAACCTCGAATTTACATTTGATGGGAAGCTTGTAGCAAGTGTGCCTGCCGAGTCGTTAGTATTGGGTGGAGGTGCGCCGCAGTACGATCGCGAGTACAGAGAACCTGCCTACTACAAAGAATATCAGAAGTTTGATATTAGTCAAGTACCAGAACCAGAGGATATTGTTGCTGTTGCAAAACGTATTATTGGTTTGCCCAATATAGCCTCCAAACGTTGGGTCTACGAACAGTACGACCGAATGGTTGGTAATTACAATTTGAGCATCAATATACCAAGCGATGCTGGTGTTGTGGCAATACGCAATAGCAAGAAGAGTCTTGTTGTTTCGGTAGACTGCAACCCTCGCTACGTTAAGGCAGACCCGTATATTGGGGCAATGATCGCTGTCTCTGAAGCGGCGCGCAATGTGGTATGTTCTGGCGGTTCGCCAATCGCGATTACTAATTGCTTGAATTTTGGTAACCCTTATAACCCTGAGGTTTATTGGCAGTTTGTGCGCTCCATTGAAGGTATTGCAACAGCCTGCAAGCGTCTTGAAACTCCTGTAACGGGTGGAAACGTGAGTTTCTACAACCAGTCTACTATTGGCGAAAGAGATGAAGCTGTGTCGCCTACACCAGTAATCGGAATGCTCGGACTACTGGATGATATTAAATATCGTACTCCACTCGCTTTTGCTAAGAAGGGGCATATGATTTACCTACTCGGTAATTCTTATAACGATATCTCAAGTTCCGAGTATCTGGTTTCTATATGTGGGATAAATGAATCGGGTGCTCCTCGTTTTGATATTGAAGAGGAAGTAAGGCTACAACGTTTGATAGAGCGTTTGATAAAGGAGCGGCTTATAGAGTCAGCACACGATGTCTCAACGGGCGGACTCTTTACAACACTTGTTGAGTGTGCTATGCCAAACGATTTGGGCTTTGACATTACTTCTGATGCAGAAGTGCGCTTGGATGCTTTCCTTTTCGGAGAATCGCAAAGCAGGGTAGTGGTCTCCGTTTCACAGGAGTGTGAAGAGAGATTTGTTGATTTTATGATAGAAAGCGAAGTGCCGATGTGCTTACTCGGGCATGTGACGCGTTCTGAGATTCGCGTGGATGATATCTCCTACGGCTTTATCCCCGACTACAAGCATACTTATGATACGGCACTAGAGGAAAAACTGACGAATAAGAAGTAGTCGGTATTTGTTCTCTCCATCTCGTAATTTGATACGAGGCTACGTACCATATTACCTTTCATATTTCATCTTAACAGGGATTGTATTACGACCGTACGGAATAATACAGTCCCTTTTTTGATCCTAAAATTCTGTTGTATTGAATACTTCTACACAGCACGAAGTTATCGGTTCGATGTTTGATGGCATTGCCCATCAGTATGATGCGCTTAATCATATCCTAAGCTTAGGACTTGACTACCGTTGGCGTCGTGCTGCCATTCGGCAGGTAGTTGCTATTTCACCAGAAGTCGTCCTTGACCTTGCGGCAGGAACAGGCGATATGAGTCTTACACTGTTAAAGTATTACAAGCCTGTGGCACTCTTTTGTGCCGACCTATCGCCTGAGATGTTGGCACGCGGTAAACGGAAATTGACACGCCGTCATTACGACTCTTTCACGCAGTTTGTAGAGTGTTCGGCTGAGCGACTCCCTTTTTCAGATGCACAATTCCAGTGCGTAATGATCGGGTTTGGGGTGCGAAATTTTGAAAACCTTCCGCAGGCAATGTGCGAAGTGGCGCGTGTGCTTACAGAGCACGGACATCTTGTTGTTCTTGAATTCTCAATGCCACGGCGCGGTATTTTTGCACTTCTCTATCGTTTCTATCTTCGTATTCTATTGCCTTTCTTTGGAGGGCTCATTTCTGGTTCATTTAAAGCATATCGCTACCTTCCATCGTCTATGGAACGTTACGCACGAGAATCGCCCTTGCCTGCTGCAATGAAAGAAGTAGGATTGCGTACGGTAGAGACGATTTCGCTTAGTGGTGGTGCTGTATTGCTTACAGTGGCTGAAAAGGCATAAGCTTCTCATCTGCTTACTGTGGTGTTATTATGCGAAACTGATTTTATCAACGGGGCGGGATTTGTGTTGGATTTGTAGTGCGCTCGATACTGTCCTAAAAAAGTGCAAAATCTCCTTCCGCAACTCCTATAGTCTCCATCCTATTTATAGGTAGTGGCGTATCGCTCATGGCTGTTTAATTGTCTTCCACGGTAGTCTTGCGAAAATTCTTAATTTCGTTAGGCAAAGAGACAATTATTTAACAGCAAATCATAATGAAGCGAGGATTACTGTTCTTGTTGTTCTTGTGTAGTAGCATATTGCTCTTTGCACAGGATCCGATCCGTTTTGGAGATCGTGAGGTTTACCTTGAAGCGAACGTTCGCCCTGGGAAGCGTGGGGTAAGGAGCTCCTCCAGCTTGGGATTGGGTGTGCCAATGGGCGACAAGCTCAACGTGCTTGTTCAGTTTGAACGAGGCGTAGTTCCGTATGCTCAGTTGACGAGCAAAAACATCCTACTGGGTGACTATTTGGGTAGTAATGCCTACTACGCACAAGTAGCACCTGGTAGCCGTCCGAGCGATTTTGTAGGTACAGGGTTGCGTGCCATTACGCCCATTCGTGCAGAGTGGAAAGTCGCAAATAGTTTACTGCTACAGCAGTACCCTACTTGGGCTGTTAGTGGCGGCGAGTTACAAGTAACACTGTCGTGGTTTGTTAGTGTCTCGTGGGAAAATGTTCGATCTCTTCTTGAGGCTCGTGGGATAAGGTATCATTCATTTTCGGATGTGCTACATCATGTTGAAATTGCGGCTACGCGAGAGGATATTCTATCGTTAGCCGAGCAAGAGTGTGTTTCTGCCATTCGCTGGGTTGCTCCTCCCGCAGAGTTAGAGAACCGCGAGGGGGCTCGTCTTAGTGGTGCTTCCTTGTTACGTATTCCATTGGAATTGGGCGGACGCGCTTTGACGGGAAAAGGAGTACGAATTGGTATATGGGATGCTAACGTGGGTGATCACGTGGACTATGGTAAGCGTGTGCATCGTCAGGAATTTGAAATGGGTGGTAATGCTCACGGTATGCATACCACGGGAACGATTATCGGAAGTGGACTTTTAGATCAACGCGGGCAAGGAATGGCCTCTGAGGCGGAGATTTGGACGAACAATTTCAACACTCAGTCCAATGGTAAATCTGTACC
>CAUVMY010000157.1:0-4391 GCA_963552845.1 uncultured Bacteroidia bacterium | reverse complement strand
ACACAATCCCTGATCGCACCGTCAAAAAAGTGCGATCTCAAAAAGACAAGCCCCCCTAGTCAAAAAGTCCGCGTCTCGGCGGTGCATTTTGTTGCGATTTATTGAATCCTATGAGTGCTTTTTCAGACTCTTTGACAGCGATGCGTGTATACCAGCGCAATATCAGCCAGCTCCGCTATCAAAATCGTTGGTTAAGAGCCTTATGGGTTGGTTCTTTTGCTCCCGCCTCTTGGTAAGTAATTAAGCGCGCTTGTATTAGTGGCGTTTCCTCTTGCCCTTTCTTTTTCTTCTCTCTGAAAACAACCGTTCGTACCTCATATTCCTGTTTTTGAGGGCTATTGTCTGTCTCACGGTATAGCATACGGGTCTCATAGACCATATTTTTCTTTGCTTTTGTGACGTATGTTACACCATTTTGGGTCGCCTTACGAAAGAAAGCATAATATGGTTGTTGAATCAAATAGATAAATAAATCCTTCTGCTGGTTTATTGCGGCTGTCCGGTAAAAACGGCTTTACGTGCTCAAATAAACCGTAGTACACTTTTTCAAAGAATTCTGCCGAACGGCGCTCATTAGCCTCTGCAAGTGTGCTACGACGGGCTACATACGTAATTCTTAGATGTCCGAGTTTATGGGTTTCTCCAAGGAGTCCTATCACGATCTCACGTAGCGAATCGTGACCTTTTAGGACAGCGAAAAGTAGTGTAACTAGATGTGTATAAGCATCGAACTTCTTTGTATAGCGATCATAATTTCCTTCAGCTGTGATTTGTTCGATCTTATCGCGGCTAAGTAAACTGAGGAGGTGTGAAAAAATCGGCTGTCCGTTAAAATAAATACTTTTGCTCATTGTGTGCATCGTTTTTTTAAGCAATACAAAAATGCACAATTAGGGGCGAATCTCCGTACGAGATCCGCCCCGTTTTTTTGCCCTTATGAAAAAAGGTTTACTGGACACCAATAATTTGGTTTATATAGCACCTCTCCTGTGGAGGGGTAGAGTGCCAGTACCGCAACGCTAAAATTGTTTAGCTTTGTAGCGTTTATTTTGTGTAGGTATGGGGTGAGTACGCCAATTGTTTGGCAACATTGGTGGAGATTCCTCGTTTGTTTTAGTGTCTGTTTGGTTCAAAATTAGGAGCGTTGCGCCAAGTTTCCCTTTGGGCGCGTGGTGATACGAAATATAAATTTGAAGAGAGATGGATTTTTCATTATCTAAGACGGAGGAGTTGTTTCTCCAGATGATCCGTTCGTTTGCACGCGAGGAGGTAAAGCCTCGTGCAGCAGAGGTTGACGAGCAGGAACATTTTCCCGAAGAAATGATCGCAAAGCTGGGCAAGATCGGAGCATTTGGGATTCCTTTCCCTAAAGAGTACGGCGGCGCTGGCGGAACGAATGTTATGTATTCTATGGCAGTTGAAGAACTGTCGCGCGTTTGTGCAACAACAGGTGTTGTGGTTTCAGCGCACACCTCTCTTTGTTTAAACCCAATTTATGAGTTCGGTACGGAAGAACAGAAGATGAAGTACTTGCCCAAACTTTGCTCGGGCGAGTGGATTGGTGCTTTCGGACTTACAGAACCCAATGCGGGTACAGACGCTGCTGGTCAGCAGACTACTGCTGTGCTCGACGGGGATCACTATGTATTAAACGGATCGAAGATTTTTATTACCAATGCGGCATACGCTCATGTATTTGTAGTAGTGGCTATGACCGATCGTTCGCAAGGAACACACGGTATCTCCGCTTTCATCGTAGAAAAGGGGATGAAGGGGTTCTCAATTGGTAAAGAAGAAAAGAAACTCGGTATTCGTGGTTCGGCTACGTGCGAACTGATATTTGAAGACTGCATCGTTCCTAAGGAAAACCTTCTAGGACGCGAAGGCAAAGGTTTTTCAATTGCTATGAAGACTCTCGACGGCGGGCGTATCGGCATTGCATCGCAAGCGCTTGGTATAGCACAAGGCGCTATGGACGAAACCGTGGCGTACACAAAGGAACGTAAGCAGTTTGGGCGTTCGTTGAGCCAGTTCCAAAATACACAGTTCCAGTTAGCTGATATGCAAACTCGGGTTATGGCTTCGCGTTATCTAGTGCGTGCAGCTGCGTGGAAGAAGGATCAAGGGATTCCGTATAGCGTGGATTCTTCTTATGCAAAACTTTTTGCTGCTGAAACGGCAATGGAAGTGACCACAAAGGGTGTACAGCTCCATGGTGGCTATGGTTACACGCGCGACTACCCCATTGAGCGTATGTTCCGTGATGCGAAAATCACTGAAATTTACGAAGGGACTTCCGAAGTACAGCGCATGGTGATTGCAGCAAGTTTGTTGAAGAAGTAGCTGGGGGTTAATATTAGAAATTGGCGTAGAAATGAATATAGTTGTTTGTATAAAGCAGGTGCCAGACACTACAGAGGTACGCATCGACCCAGTGAAGGGGACGATTATCCGCGAAGGTGTACCAAGTATTATGAACCCCGATGATAAAGGGGGATTGGAATTGGCGCTCCGCCTCAAAGATCAGTATGGGGCTAAGGTCACCGTCATCACGATGGGACCTCCGCAGGCTGATGCTATTTTGCGCGAAGCATTTGCTATGGGAGCTGATGAGGCGATCCATTTGAGTGACCGCCGTTTTGCAGGAGCTGATACGTTAGCTACTTCCAATGCTTTAGCAGGAGCAATTCGTACACTACCGTATGACATTGTAATGACTGGTCGTCAGGCAATTGACGGTGATACCGCGCAGGTAGGTCCGCAGATTGCAGAGCATCTCAACATTCCTCAAGTGAGTTATGTAGAGAGCCTTGAGTACGACGGCAAGGGCATACTTAAGGTGCGCAAGGCAACGGAAGAAGGGTATCAAATCGTAGAACTTCCTACGCCCTGTCTTCTTACCTCTGTTGTTCCTGTAAAGGAGACGCGCTACATGACGGTTGGCGGTATTGTAGAATCTTACAACAAAGAGGTACAGATTTGGAATGCTGACAACATTGAGGTAGACGAGAATAAGCTCGGGATGAAGGGCTCACCTACGAAGGTGTTTAAGTCATTCTCGAAAGGTGCAAAGGCGGCTGGCGAACAGCACGAATTAACGCCTGAAGAAGCAGTAGATCTGATTATAGCGAAGTTGCAAGAAAAATTTATAATCTAGTTGGGTGAAATGGATAAGTCGCAATACAAAGGTATTTTCGTATTTGCTGAGCAGCGCCACGGTAAGATCCAAAATGTGGCGTATGAGCTTCTGGGGAAAGCGCGCGATTTGGCAGATCACACGAACCAGAAAGTCTATGCTCTTCTCTTTGGTAATAAGATTGCTGCACAAGCCAAGGAACTAATTGCAGCAGGTGCAGACGAGGTAATTGTAGTAGAAGATGCTGCACTAGAAATCTATACGACAGAGCCGTATGCGCAGACTATGGCGCATCTGATTGAAAAATACAAGCCAGAGGTTGTGCTCATCGGAGCAACTACTATTGGTCGTGACCTTGGTCCACGTCTTTCGGCACGTATCGTTACGGGGCTTACCGCTGACTGTACAAAGCTTGAGATCTCGGAGGCAGGCGATCTACTGATGACGCGTCCTGCTTTCGGAGGTAACCTCATGGCAACCATTATATGTACTGAGCACCGTCCGCAGATGGCAACAGTACGTCCTGGTGTGATGAAGCGTATGCCAAAGGATGAAAAGCGTACGGGTAACGTGGTAACTGAAACTATTCCGTTCCAGCGCGATGCCTTTAAGGTTAAGGTGGTGAAAGAAGAACTTTCGGCTAACGACAAGATTGACATCACCGAGGCGCGTATTCTCGTATCAGGTGGTCGCGGTGTTGGTAGCAAAGAAGGTTTTAAGAAACTGGAGGCGCTTGCTAATGTAATTGGTGCGCAGGTTTCTTCTTCTCGTGCCATGGTTGACGCTGGTATTATGCCTCATGATCGTCAAGTTGGACAAACGGGTAAGACGGTGCGTCCTGCGTGCTATTTTGCATGTGGTATTTCAGGCGCAATTCAGCACTTAGCGGGAATGGAAGAGTCGGAATATATCATTGCTATTAACCGCGACAAAGATGCTCCTATCTTTGGTGTAGCCGATCTGGGTATTGTGGGCGATGTACACAAGATTATTCCGTTGCTTACTGAGCGTCTAGAAAAACTTCGTAAAGACAAGTAGTATCTAGTTGTTTTTATGTTAAAAATGTTTGAATCCTCTCCTTCGGGGGAGGATTTTTTTGTGCCAATGTTTTACATTTGAGAAATGGGGGCGATGTTCTTTGTATGTGCTCACTTTCGCTTTAGGGTAGCCACAAAATAATCGCTATGCGCATAGAACCCCGCCATATGGCGGTGGTGAGTCTTATTAGCCCAATGTGAAACTTTGGGCAGACAAT
>CAUVMY010000156.1:0-4393 GCA_963552845.1 uncultured Bacteroidia bacterium | reverse complement strand
TAAACCGAACTTTCATAGATGGGTCTTCGGGCACTAGTGTTATTGTCGCATCCTGACTCTTGATATAGTTAGCATGCAAGCCTCCGTTGTCAGTAAAGATATATTTACCCTTACCAATCGTGTATCGCAGTTTCGGGTCTTGTGGTAATTGCTGCGGATCATACTCTTTGGGAAGGAAATAGGAAGCAGGCATTGGGATGATATTCCCTAGATTGCGCACCGTTTCCTTTGCCTTATTGTCTTGCAGATAGTCGTCGTCCTTACAATCTAGGGTAAATTCCACGTTTATATCCTCGCCTTCTGGGTTTGTAGTACTCAGATCGACTTCATACTCCATCTGTCGGTCATCGTATGGCGGTAGCGTGGGAAGCTTTTGACTGGAAACCCACTTTCCATTACGGAAGTAGTTCAGTTTCAAATCCTTCTCTTCGTTAAGTGAGCCATTTACCAGAGTCAAGGTAAAGGTCGATAGCCCTAGGTTCGCACCGTCAACAGGTGTTTTTGTGATAGCAAGCCCCACATCGTGCTTTCTGTAAGGCTTCTCGAAATAGATACCCGTAACCAAAAGGCGGTCGGCTGCATAACGGTTGTAGTCACGCCCTTCGTGCTGCAACTTTAGGCTGTGCACGCCTTTATCCGATTTCAATACGTACACTAACTCAACATCTGTATCCTTACCATAGATGATATCCAGCCCACGTGCATCTTTAATCACATTGTTATCCCAAAGTACGCGGAACGCCGACGTTTTCGGTTTATTCTGGTCGCACGCAATGACTGCCCCACGAATGCGCAAAACAATTTCCTCGCCTTCGGGAATTGCGCTCATATCTATCTTACAGAAACGCATCTCGAACAGATAAGCATCGTTAGCAGGATCAAAAGGTGGCTTAGAAGCATCGTACGGCTTTTGTGCAAACGCATCTATATCCACTTGGAAAAGATTGCTCCCCTGAGGGACAAAACTCTCGGAATATGCATTCACGCTGTACTTTCGTTGCGATCCGTGTTTTATCGCCATATAGGGTAATGGCCAATTCTGGAACGTCTCGTTGTAAGGCAACTTGGTTACATCCAGTTTCAGAGGTGCATACGAGAAGAGTTGTATTGCCGTCGTGCGTCGCCCGAGTTTTCCGTCGTAGGAATCTTCTAGCTGTGCTGCCATTGCCACAAGTGTTTTGGGTTTTGTGAGATAGGGCTGCACGAGCGTCGCAATATCAAACGTTGTCACATTATTCGGAATGTTTGCCACGGGTGTCCAAGTTTCTGCATCGACATCTCCAATAAGGAGAGCATAACCTTTTGCTGGAACAATAGGTGGCTGTTTCCACGAAAGTGTAAAAGTATTGCCGCAGCCATCTCCACGAGCGATTGAGACATTTTCGGGTACAGGTGCAATTGTAAATTTCTCAGACAGAACTACACCGCCAGCATTGTCGGTAAGGCGTAACATAGCCTCAGCAGTTGCAGGAGCATTGCGCGGAATATCGAAACGATAACCAGAATAGGAGTCCTCGAGCGTATAGCCGTGTCCGAAAGTCTTCCCCCCATCATAAGAGATCTCCAACGTTGATGGGATTTTCGCATCCGTCCAACGCGAAGCGTAGTTCTCGACATGCACAATAATTATCTCACCTGGTGCATACTGGTCACCTGCAAGCGGAGCGGTGAAATACGTCTTTGCATCTTCCTCAAACCACCAAACTAAAACAAAGCGCTGTTCCCCATTTGGCACTGTAGAGGCAGTCACCCTTACAGAAAGGGTATTTTTACCTTTGAGCTCAGTAGCATCGAGTGTTACCTGTTCTTGGTTGTTTAAGTTATCTACTTTCCGCGTTGCGGGTAGACTAACCTTCCCTTTAGATGGATCACACACCCAAGGGTGCAATCCGTTCACTGTAAGATCCAGATCGTTCACTAACGCTTTATCGCCCCACTTGTAGATTTTCTTGGTTGTTGCATCGTTCCACGCAATCATTACACGCGCTTGCTTTGCATTGGCTGGTACGGGGATGGTAAACTCCTTGGTTTCACCCTGCTTAAGTGTAAGTTCCTCGCTTTCGTTGTAATAGCCTCTCTCAAGTGCAAGCACCATTTTCTCCGAATTCAGCCACCCATAACCATACTTATAGTCTGGTCCTACAACCCCCGCATCGGTTGCTGTATTCATCGCCAAAGCACGAAGGAGATCTGCGCGAGGATCGCGGTCGCCGTTAAGCTGTTTGTACCGCTGCGTAACGAGCGCCAAGTTCCCCGTTACTGTTGGGCATGCCATGGAGGTTCCCGTCTTCGTCGAAGAACCTGCAAAAACATTCGTACTGAGTACCCCTACACCTTTTGCTACTACGTGAGGAGCAAGACGCCCATCATCTAATGGACCACACGAACTAAATGCGCCCAAACGACCAATCAGATCACATGCTCCCACAAAGAACGAATTCTTTGCACGGTTCGGGATTGTACCATACTGCTTCTCGCCGTAATGCGCTAATACGCTATCTGCACATCCCGCACCATCATTACCACAAGCATAAACAGGTAGTAGGGACGGATATTTGTTTACGAGCTCATCCATCTGGATGTCGCGCCCGAGTGTGTTGTATGAAAACTGACGATAAAAGAGACACATTTGCCCTAACGGAAGCCCGTAGGAGTTCTGTGTCAGAGTAATTCCATCTTGTTGGTGGCAGCGTTCCATTTCTTGCCACTCTTGCACCTCGTCAGACGAACTAGAGAAGTTCCACGTCCACGCCTTAGCCTTAGGCGCCATCCCGCGAGCAAGCGGATCGCTCATTCCCGACCCGAGTACTGTTCCCGCCACGTGCGTTCCGTGCAATTCGCCACCTTGCCAAAGTTGGTATTCGCGGCGTGTAACACGATTGCCAAAATCTGGGCTATAAACCACATTACCATCCCAGATCCCAACTCGTACGCCTTCGCCAGTTAGGTTGCGTCCGCCAAGTGCATTGGGGACAGAAAGTACATTGGCACGAGAGAGACTCGCCCCCGTACGGTTCAACAAAGTCGCGGGCGCAGGAACAGGTGCAATACTCAACACCCAAGGGAGGGCAGCCACCTTGTCAATAGCCGAACGTGTGATTTCGCAGGATGCTAGCGCCCACCCTTTCGCTATGTTCACCTTCTTAGCGCCTAGGGCAACCAATGCATTTTGCACCTCCGTATCCGTCACGTTGGCAGCATAGGCAAGCTCCAGCTTAGCCGTGTGCTCATCTACCCTACTCCACTCGGGCAGCTCGGCTTCAGTAAGAAGCTCTGCAACCTTCCACTCAGGGGCAACGGCAAGCACTGTACGCAGGCTTGTACCATGAAACGCCTTACGTACATCAATCCCCGCAGGAAGAGTAGCCCAATAGGCTCGGTTACCGAGATAGTCGCCGAGCTGCAACCCTCTTGCTGCAAGCGCACCGCGTTCCTGTTCAGATGGAATCGCCGAAAGCTGCACTAATACGTTATACTTGTTGCCCGAGCTACGTCCGAGCTCTAGGGCATTACTACCGCGCGTGACATGCTGCACATTGTCGGGTAGTAGTACTGTGTGCTTGCCAAGTTGCAAACTCTCTTGCGCGCGTAGTGTGAGAGCCGACAGCGCAACAAAAAGCAGTAGCAAGCAGTTTAACCTTAAAAACCTCATACAAACCTACTTTTATACAACTAAAACAGCCCCACTAGGGGGCTTAAGGCAAATTAAAACTTCTACAAAAGTAGGAGTCTGTATTCTATCTTATACCCTCTGTTATTTATAATAACATGAAGAAATACTCCTCTTGCGTATACGAATACTCTGTTTTTTATATACTACAAGTAATTTTACGTAGTTAGATTTGATGAATGTGTGAGAGATAGATCACCACAATTGGCGTTTTTGTATCGTAGTTGCAATTTGGAAAACTCTTAGAGTATTTCCCTTATCGAAAATAACGGCAAACAGCGTATCAGCTTACTATTCAAACAATGCTTTAGAAAAACTCTTTGCCAGAATTGAAGATATTTATTGTTGCATTGTGCCGTGGCACGACGTGAATAAGGTATTAACCGAAAATACGCCAAAGGCGTATTTAACGGGCGAGGCGTGCCTCGCCCCTACAGTCGCGCTGCTGGCGCGAATCCGCAATGCGACTTTGTTTTTCGCACTGAAAGGGCAGTACAATCTAGCCCAAGGTAAGCGCTTCGCTTAAATTACGAATTACAAATGACGAATTACGAATGGTGGGATTCTGTTTTTCGCCCTGAAAGGGCAACACATTGAAGCCTAATGTTTTGCATGATGTCGCCCAACGTTTTACATTGGGCTAACAATACCCACCGCCGCCTTCGGCAGGGTTCAATTTGAGCCCCTTAACGGGGCGAGTCTTTTTAGCACGGTGGTAAAACC
>CAUVMY010000155.1:0-4394 GCA_963552845.1 uncultured Bacteroidia bacterium | reverse complement strand
GCGTGCTACGTAAGTATCTTTTACACGTATTGCTACGGCAAAATATGCCGTGTTGCCTGTTGGTATCTTATTTTCAGGAATTGTGAAAACATTCGCATCCGCATTCTCCGTTTTTCCTATCGAGGTGTACTCGTGTTTCTGAGCATCCCATACGAGCACTTCGTAACCTTGACGTGCTAGCGGTATTGTATTCCACGAGAGTTGCCACCCCGAACGACCGCAAGAAGGCGTTTTGAGCTGTAAGTTTGTTGGTGAGGGTGCAATGGTAAATACTCCCTCTGAGTAAGTGACATTACCATTTTTATCAACCACACATACTTTAGCCTCGTTAGTAAGGGGTGCGTTTTTAGGGATCTGTATTTCCAAGTGCGAACGTTGTGTTTCTACTTTTTTTAGAGTGTTGAACGTTTTGCCATTGTCATAAGAGATTTCGACAGTGTAAGGGGCAGTAATGTCCTGCAAGTGCAAATACATGGTTTGTGCTGGTGTATAGATATCGCCCACAGCAGGTGTCAAGATTTTCCCTTCTTCAGAATCAAACCACCATGTAATAGCAAAGTTTTGCTTGCCGCTTGCTACCCCCTTGTTGCGTACGTGCAGTGTAAGAGTCTCAACCCCTGTAAGCTCGGCTTTGGTAAGGGTTACTTGTTCGATGTTGTTACGATTGTCATCGCCTCGTTTTGCTTCATCGGTTACATGTCCTTTGGTAGGAGTAAGAATCCAAGGTTCGTAACTTTTCCCATTTACTTCGATGCGCAGGTCAAGGTCATTTTGCAATACTTTCTCATCCCACGCATAATCTTTTATCGCCGTAGGGTCGTTCCACGCCAGCATAGCGCGTACGCCGCTGCTCCCTTTGGGTACGGTAATGCTTTGTGTAAACTCCTTCCCCGTTTCGGCAACGCCGTATGCAAAATATGTCTGCTCAATAGCTTTCACAGCTTTTGTCGCATTGAGAAGTCCGTAACCGTACTGAAAATCTGGACCTTTGCGTCCTGCATCATCTGCTGTATTGGTGCAAAGCGCTCTCACGAGGTCGCTGCGCATCTCCTCACCATTGTTCAGCTGCGCAAAACGTTCAGCCAAAAGCGCTAATGTCCCTGTTACGGTAGGGCAAGCCATAGAAGTCCCTGTTTCCGACTGATAGCTAGGACCAGTCCAAGTACTCCAAACCTCTGTACCCTTAGCAGCAATGAGTGGCGACAAACGACCGTCGCCTTGCGGACCGCAGCTGCTGAAAGAGCCTAAGCGTCCTTCGCCATCGGTCGCTGCCACGTAAAGCACATTTTTGGCACGTGTGGTCACTGTACCATAACCAGAAGTCCCCCAAAGCGCTTCTGTCTCAGAACTACAATGAGACTGATCATTCCCTGCAGCAAAAACGTGTGTTAGATAAGGCTCATCTACCGCCAGCTGATCCAACATATAGTCCTGACTGCTGTAAAAGAATTCGTTGAGATAGGCGCAAAAAGGTTGAATGGTAATCCCGTACGAGTTTTGCGTAAACCCGATGCCGAACTTCTCACGCGCGATACGCATCTCTTCGGGGGCATAGAGACCGTTCGACTGACGATTGAAATTGTACGTATACGCCTCAGCAGCGGGAGCCATACCTTGCATTGATGCATTCAGCAGCCCACTGCCTAACACTGTGCCTGCGACATGTGTTCCATGCGCCTCGTTGCCATCTGCCAACTCATATTCTTGAACGTGAACCCTGTTATCAAAATCTGGATGCCAAACGACGTTTCCATCCCAGATCCCGATTTTCTGTCCACGACCACGGAGATCGTACCCTCCTGCAATGGTGGGTCGTTTCAGTACCGCCGCTCCACTGAGTCGTGCTCCGTGCTGATTCCAAAGCGTGGAAGGAGCATCCACTAGGCGGAGAGCATTTGTCCACGGAAGTGAGGCTAAACGTGTAAAATCCGAGCTTGATACCTCCAGTTCTGCCAGACGAAAGAGCTCGGAAACGGAACACACCTTGTATCCCTCCGCTTGCAACAGGTTGCGCACCTCTGTACCCGAAATATTTGCTGCATAGTGCAATACAATTTTTACGAGACCAGTTGCCGTGCGTGCATACGTGGGAATAGTATTATTCTGCAAGTTCGGATGGATTTTCCATGAACTTTGTACAGGAACAACCGAGCGCACATTGAATTTAGCAAGAGAGGAGAGCTTACTTCCCTCGTTAATAGTTGCATAATACGCTTTGCCGCCCAAATAGTCTTCTAAGACTACCTCTTGCCGCCTCAGACTTTCCAGATCTGTAGCTTTGGGCAATGTAGTAAACTGGAGAAGTACATTGTGCTTGCCATGTGTCGCGACTCCGAGCTCTTGTTGCTTGCGGAGTGAGACATTGTCTGGCGGTACAAAACTTTGTCCGCCTAGCGTTACGCGCTCCTGCGCGAAACTTTGCACAGGGAGTAACACCCATAGTGCAAAACAGAGATACCAAGTAAATTTTCTCTTCATAATGAACATTTATTATTATGAGCCGTTTTGACCTTATTTGTATCGCGAACCTTTTTGTTTGCAGAGTAAATCCTCCTCTCCATGGGGAGGCATAGTCCTTTTTGTTCCGTTTTAGGAGTAAATATAATAACTTAGATTTTATCTTTTCCTCATAAAAAGGTATATAACTATTGCCGTTTTGTAATATTATTGCCTCGTTAAGGCACGAATCTTAATAATGCGTCGCCTGTAGATGCCTTGAGACTTCCTACTTTTTTCATACATTGGTATTGAAAATACAATTGCAGAGGCTATGAGTAGTCCCCTAACACGTAATCTGCCTATTGGCGAACAAAGATTTGACATCATACGCAAACGCGGCTTTGTTTATGTGGATAAGACTCACTTTATAGCATCACTTTTGCCCCAAAGTGGCTTCTTTTTTCTTTCCCGACCACGACGTTTCGGTAAAAGTCTTTTCCTATCTACCCTCAAAGCATACTATGAAGGGAAAAAGGAACTTTTTCATCAGCTTTATATCGAGAAGTGGGAGGAAGAACAGGCAAAACAGGAAGGACGCGAGGCATGGCAGGAATATCCAGTTTTGTACTTAGATTTGAATGACAGCAATTATACTATACCCGAGAGTCTTGCAATAAATATCGACAATCATCTTTCAGCTTGGGAAAAATGTTTTGGAACCGAACCTTCAGAGAAAGATTTTTCGACACGATTTAGGGGCATCATCCGTCGTGCATACGAAAAAACAGGTCGCCAAGTAATTGTTCTTATCGACGAATACGATAAGCCACTCCTGAGTACGTTTGAAGATGACGCTAAAGAACTCAACGAGAGCTATCGTAAGATTCTTAAAGGTTTCTTTGCAGTGCTCAAGAGCGCCGATCCGTACCTACGTTTTGTGTTTATTACGGGCGTAACACGTTTTAGCAAGGTCAGTTTATTCAATGATCTCAATAATTTGTACGATCTTTCCTCGGATGCTGCCTATAGCGCCATCTGCGGGATTACGGAAGCCGAATTACAAGCAAACTTTCAGCCTGAAATAACCAGTCTTGGCGAAAAGCAAAATTTGAATTACGAGGCGACATTGGCACGTCTTAAACAGGAGTATGATGGTTATTTGTTTGTGGATGGTGGAGAGCATGTTTATAATCCGTTCAGTCTTCTCAATGCCTTTTCACGACGCGATTTTCGCGACTATTGGTTTCAGTCAGGAACGCCCACGTTCTTGGTGAATTATCTGAAAGCGGCGCATTTCTATCTTCCCGACTTGCAAGGAGATATAGAAATGGACTTGAGCAGTCTTGGCGACTATCGTGCGGATGTCTCTTCGCCTATCCCTATTCTTTTTCAAGCGGGCTATCTGACCATTAAAAGTTACGACCGTGAGCTGGATCTCTACCGCCTAGGGTATCCGAATGACGAAGTAAAATATGGTTTTATAAGGAACCTATTGCCCGCCTATACGTCGTTGTACCTAGATGACGGTCGACGCGTAGTTGCCCAATTTTATAAAGATGTGCGCGATGGGAAGGTAGATGAGTTTATGAACACGCTATCTGATCTACTAGAAAGGATTCCCTATAGTGCCACCTCGAAAGAGGACGTACAGTGGCGCGAACAAAATTATCAAATCGCTGTTGCGCTGATTTTTCAGTTTATGGGGATATACGTTCAAACTGAGGTACATTCGGCGAAGGGGCGTGCCGACTGCATAGTGCGTACACAAGATGTTATCTATGTCTTTGAATTTAAGTTATGGAGTAGTGGTACCGCAGCCGAAGCATTAGAACAAATCCGGTCGCAGGAATATTACAAACCACTCCGTTTGGAGCGCAAGAAACTAGTCCTGATTGGTGCTAGTTTTGACGAAGAAAAGCGGAACATAAAAGAGTGGGAAATACTTAGAGTCTAGT
>CAUVMY010000154.1:0-4420 GCA_963552845.1 uncultured Bacteroidia bacterium | reverse complement strand
ACATTGGCTTAAGTGAGGCTGAATGCCCAACTTGCGGTAATGTGAATGTGGAACAGATTTTTGATATCGTAGAAGCCCCAGTGGTAGACGAATACGGAAATCCGACACGCGAACGTCGTACAAAACCAGAAGAGTGGCGCGAGCGCTTTGAGGAATCCCGTTCCAAGCGGCGTAAAAACGCACACGATATTGTGGGAGTTGTGCCCCCTATTGAGCAAATTCCGCATTCGAGTAGCATTCCTTCGCGTTGGAAACAGTTGAGAACATTTATGGCGCGTGATGCACGAGCAAAACTTGCCAATGTACAATATGTGATCATCAACATACTTGAGGCACCGTTACTTGCAGTTCTATTGGCAACGATTATTCGCTACTTTGATGTGGGTAAGCCTAATGCTTCCTACACGCTTATGGATAACAGCAATTTGCCCGTCTATATTTTTATGGCGGTGATAGTTGCTTTTTTTGCTGGTGTGACGGGGAGTGCGGAGGATATAATCAAGGATCGGAAAGTGAGGCAACGTGAGGCGTTTCTTAATCTTAGTTGGGGGACGTATCTGTGGGCGAAGATGTTCAACATGACGTTACTTGCCTTTTATCAGGCTGTGGCTTTTACGCTAATAGGCAATGCTATTATAGGGATATCGTCCTCTCTCTCTGTCTCGTATATCCTTATATTGTTTGCAACGTGGGTGTCGGCAGGGACACTCGGGTTGTTAATTTCCGATAGTTTCAAGACAGTAGTTACTATCTACATTTTGATCCCATTCCTTGTTATTCCGCAGATTATTTTAAGTGGGGTGCTCGTGCGTTTTGATCAATTAAATCCGTTGTTTACTAATTATGAAACTGTACCTTGGTATGGCGAAACTATTGTGTCGCGATGGGCATACGAGGCATTAGCAGTTCAGCAATTTCGCAATAACGAGTATACGAGTCCTCTTTTTAACTATGAACAGCTAATAAGTCTTGCTGACTATAAACGAAGCTATTGGTTACGAGAAATGCGTCAGCGTCTCACACAGTTAGAGACTCTGCCGTGGAATTCTAAGCAACTTTCTACATGGCATTTGATTCAGAAGGAACTAGAGGACGATGCCGATTATTACCGTGGTTCTGGGCTTCGTTTTCCGCTTCCAATTGAGTTGTATAACGAACAGCCCAATCCAGCTATATTGCGAATTATTCGTGCCCATCTGCTCCGTTTGGAGTCCTATTATGGACGCATGTATAGTCGCTCTAGTACGAGGCGAGATTCCATAATTCGCGTGATGCAAGGGCGTACACCAGAAGAACGTGATGCATTTAGAAAACTGAAGGAAGCGAACTACAATGTGGCGCTTTCTAAACTTATGCGTACTGTAGATGAAACCGAAAAGATTTCCGAGTATCGCGAACATCTGGTGCAGCGCTATGACCCGATCTATCAGTTGCCGCGCAACGAGACTCTGAAAGCGCATTTTTATGCGCCATATAAGCGTATCGGCGGGGCATATATTGACTCCTACTGGCTGAATTTTACAATACTCGTATTGAGTATCTTTGTGCAGTGGTTACTCCTCTATTTTAGGGTTCTGAAGCGCCTTTTAGACCGCATAGGCGGTCTGTTTTAGAACAGAATCGGGGTGTTGTGTGTTAGTAAGTTTACGTAAGAGAAAGAGATAAAAAGAATGAAGGCAGATGTGAATCGTCGTGTGGCTGTGAGCTACCTGTTGACTGTAGAGGGTAAAGAGGAGGATAGAGCTGGTAGTGACAAGCCCTTAGAGTTTGTATTAGGCTTGGGGCAGCTTCTCCCAGGCTTTGAAGAAGCTGTGCAGGGGAAAGAGCCAGGCGAGACGTTTGAGATTGAGCTACAACCCGTAGATGGGTATGGCGAGTATTTTGATTCTAACAAGGTGGAACTTCCTATTTCGGTTTTTGAAGTAGATGGAAAGGTAATGACGGAGGTGCTGGAAATAGGGCGTATGTTGCCTATGCAGACCACTTCGGGACGTACGATGATGGGGAAGGTATTGCGTGTTACCCCAGAGATTGTGGAGATGGATTTCAATCATCCGCTAGCTGGCAAGGTTTTGCATTTTACGGGGAAGGTGGAACGTGTTGAAGAGGTTAGCCCAGAAGAACTGGAAGAAATGGCACATCAACACAACTGCGGTGGTTGCTGTGGCGATAGTTGCGATGGGCATCACCACGATCATGACCATGAGTGCTGTGGTGAACATCATCACGATCATGATCACGAATGCTGTGGTGGGCATGATCACGAGCACGGTCATGAATGCTGTGGTGGGCATCGTCATCAGCATAAATAGGTGTAGAGTTTTTTATGTATTACAAAGGGGCATTCGTTTATGCCCCTTTTGTTTTATTAAGCACAAGTAATTTCGTAACCTAGAAATTTTCGTTACCTTTGCATTCGGATGGGAGATTACCTATCGGGCCTTTAGCTCAGTTGGTCAGAGCATCTGACTCATAATCAGGGGGTCGTTGGTTCAAGCCCAACAAGGCCCACGGGGGCATGGAGCGAGTCGTAGCCTTAGTGTTGCGGCTCGTTTTTTTTACCTATCATTTTTCTTTTAAGTCGATGGGATTTTTTTCATAGGCTGAGAGTGTCAGTTCTCTGTCAATAGCCCTGAAACCACTAAAAAAACTCCCTCTCTTCATAACAGAAAAGAGAGAGCGCTGTATGAAAACAAATAGTTAAAGCCTAGTCCGTTTATTCTTCGTGCATAGAGAGGGAAGGTGAAGTATGTACGGCGCTGCGTGTTGGAATCCAGATGGCAAACAAAATCAGTAGTGCTAGTATAGCATAAGCGACTAAGAAGGTGAGAGGTGCACGCCAAAAGAAGATTACGGTGTTCTCGTCTAACACACCATAGACAGTAAAGAGGTAGTAAGCGACAATAGAGAGCGGCAACGTGCTGATTAGTAATAATAAGCCCTCGGTTATATACATCTGTAGGAGACGTGCTGGCGTTGTGCCCATGGCTATGCGTAACCCTATCTGCGAACGGCGTTGTTGCGTACGATACCAAAATGTTCCGATTATCCCTAGAAAAATACAGATAAGCAAAAACGACATATAGATCGCATTTAGTTTTAAGCTGTTGAAAAATGCTGCTTGGCTATTTTCTTTCATCTCGGCAATGGGACGGATTTTTTCTACACGCCAGTTTGCTACTTGGAGTTGCTCTCTTAATTCGCGAAAAAGTTCTTGGGGCGTAATGTTTGCGCCCTCCTTTATGCGTAGTCCGTATTGCAAACTTTGTGGAGATTGGGAAACAAGGTAACGTAGTAGGGGTTCATCATAACGCAATACTGACGGTTCTTCTGTGTCTATCTCGTTGCGTCGAATCTCTTTCACCACGCATCTTACGTTGCTATAAGTACTGTCGCCATATACGTCGCACAACAGATCGCGATTGAGTAGTTCGTTAGTCGACAGTCCCAGATTTTTTGCAACGCTTTCAGAGGGTATCGAGAATCCATTTTTAAGCACATCTATAAGTTTTTCTTTTGTTCCCGTAGCGTTCTGTAAACGAAATACATCTACGTATTGTGGCGTAATTACAAGCAGAGTACCGTTTATTGTAGACGTTGTTTTTTCCTTAAGTGCTATGGTTAACGTCTGCCTATTTCCGTGGTATGGGAATGCGGAGAAACAATAACCGACAGCTTCTACATCGGGGTGTTGTTCAATTCGTTTCAGGAGTGTTGTAATGGCATCATACGTCGAAGTAGAATCCTCTTCAGGGGAAACGTACTTGGGATGCTGCTTCCACAATTCCTTGAACGTGAAGTAGGCAACCTTGTGTGTATCTATGCCCGTGGGGCGTGTGTAAATCCATGCTTTGGTAACAGCAATGTCTGCCAAATACAACAGACAAACCGATACGACAAGAAGTTCCAGCCAGATGAGGAAATTCGCATTCCGCTCATTCCAAATTATTTTTATAAGGTGTTGCAACATGAGCGTCTGGTCTCCTATCGTTTAGCGTTGAGCGAGCATACAATATCGCGCCGTATGAAGCGCCAAGCGGGAATGAGCATGGTTACGACGTTGAGGATAACCGAAAAAAGAACAGCGATACCAATTACTTTCCACGAAAACAGTGAAGAGAGTGGTAGTGTGAATGCCAAATCAAGATCGTACGCAGATTCAAGAAAGAGGACATTGCGCAGGGTATAGACTGCAGCAGTTGTAAGTAGGATACCGAATACTGCACCTATAAGCGAGTAAACGATACTCTCGCGCAGTACTTGTAGTAAGAGGTCGCGGGTCGTTGCTCCAAAGGCTTTGCGTACACCTAGTTCTTGTAAACGACGACGCATGCGTGCGTAAGAGAGTGCTACTAAATTGATACCTGGTACAAGCAAGATTAGGAGTACCGTGAGGTAGAAGATAAAGTCAAGATGTGCT
>CAUVMY010000153.1:0-4436 GCA_963552845.1 uncultured Bacteroidia bacterium | reverse complement strand
GAGAAGGCATTGCCTACCGCTGAGCCCATTTCCACGTATTGGCTATGTATCGGATCAAAAGTAATGAGATGCAGCCGAGTTATGTCGGGTTTACCGTCCTCTGCAAGAAAAGCTTCGTCGCACAGCACATTTACAATTTCTGCAATGAGATAATAGCCAGACCCCGTATCGTTAAGTTTCTCCCGCACACGACATTCTATTGTCATCGGGAACTCCTTGAATACGGGCGCATTTACGTGTTCTGCGCGTATAATCGCCCATCCTGTTTTCTGTATCTTCTCAGGATCGTTTTTCATACTCACGATTCCTACAAAGTCCGAGGCAACCAACGTTTCTACAGTAGCAAATGCCACAGTAAACTCGCCTGTCGCGTCTAAATTTTTAGTAGTACTGTGTTTCCCGAGTGAGATCATGATAGAGTCCTCGTCCCAAGTGCCCGCCCAAGCAGCATTCATAGCATTCGGTTTCCCATGGTTATCATAAGTCCCGATTATCAGTACCAATTGGGGAAGTAGCCAAGGCTTTTTTCCAAAACTTTTCATCCTTGTATCCTGTTTACGAACAAATGTTCCTCTAAGGTAGCGGATTCGGATTTGATAAAGCTGGAACGTAATTTCCGAATGTCGTTTTATACGTGTGGGACAATAAAGTAAGATAACGCTACAGCGCGATTCACTACTAAGACAGAGAGTTGTCAGATTCTATATGCTACCTCCCGATGTAAAAAACCAAGAAGCAACGGAATACGCAAAAAGGTTATTTCTTGTCGTCTGACGCTTCGGTAGGGGGCGTGGGAGGCACTAATGATGCCATGGGGTTGTGTTTGTGAGCACGATCTTTAACGATAAGTGTTGTAGTTGGCACCTTACTATATTTATTAAACAGCATGTCGTGCCCCAAACAAAGTCCAACCACAATATTAAACTCACTGCCCCAGTGTTCTAACTCTTGTGCTTGCCCTATGGGGTTACAAGCCAAGCCCTGCGAATCGTCGTTTAGAATTGTTGCCAATGGTATTTTAGAGACTTTGCATCCCACGGCCAGCACCTCAAATTCGTCGCTTAAGCGCTCTGCAATTATAGCCGCTTCGCGTGCCAAAGCAGCACAATGCGCTATTCCTATTTTGTGTATACCCGCATTGCGAGCAAACAGACGAATTTCTTCCAGTTTCTCGCCGTGTGCAATGGTTGCATCTTTAGCAGCCTGCATTAGTTGTAGGTCTTCGCCTAGGTATTGTGCCACGTCTTCCATTTTGTTCCCTTGCGTTATTTGCTTTACAACAACTTCTTGATCAACAGTGGGAGTTTGCGAATTGTTCTTTATTATGTCTCTGCGATAGTAATTTAGAAAAGATCTGCCGAGAAGCAAATCTACTTGTTGTCCATATCGAACTTTATAAGCACGAAGAGTAACATAGTAAATGCCCACAGACTAGAGCCACCATAACTAAAGAAAGGAAGTGGAATTCCTACGACGGGGAATAAGCCAATGGTCATCGAGATATTGATGGCGAGATGGAAAAATAGAATAGAGGCAACGCAATAGCCGTAGATGCGGTGGAATGCCTCTCTTTGTCGTTCTGCAACCAAAATAATGCGCAGCAAAAGTGCTAGGAAAAGCCCGAGTACGACAATGCTACCCGCAAACCCCCACTCTTCGCCAACCGTACAAAAGATAAAGTCGGTGCTTTGTTCTGGCACAAAATTGAACTTGGTTTGTGTTCCTTCCAGAAAACCTTTTCCCCACATTCCGCCAGAGCCAATAGCTATCATAGATTGGTTTACATTGTAGCCCCAACCCAATGGGTCGTCTTCTATGCCCAAGAGGTCGTTGATGCGGCGCTGATGGTGTGTATCCAAAACATTATTGAAAACATAGTCCACACTAAAACTACAAAAAAGACTAAAGGCCAGAATTCCCCCTAGTATAGCTAAAGAGCGCGTACGACTAAGCAGCCCTTGAATGAGGAAATAAAGCACGGTAAGCAGAGCAGGAAAAAGTGAAAGTACATACCATTCCCATTCTTTGTGTAAAAAGTGATTGAGAGCATACCCAACAACAAGTGCTAGAATCTGAAAAAAAAGCAGACGGAGTGTTGCTTTCACATTGCGCTGCAAGAAATAGTATACCACAAGCGAGAGAAAAACTAACCCTAAAAGGATATAAAGTTTATCGAACAACAGCTCGAAAATGAAAATGGCTGCCACAAAAAGTAAGAAAAGTAGCACCTCTCCGCGCATTCCTTCGCGATAGCAAACCAGTAGGAACGTGGAAAAGACGATAGCAGACCCTAAGTCGTTCTGTAAAAGGATAAGGATAACGGGGATGCCAATAATGGCGGCAACACGTAACCAATCGCGCATTGAGTATCGCGAGAATTGAGCCCGCCCCATAAAGCGCGCTAATGCAAGGGACGTTGTAAACTTGGCAAACTCCGATGGCTGCATCTTAAAGAAACCAAAGTCTAGCCACGAGCGTGCTCCATGCTTGGCAACCCCAATAAAAAGCACTACCAAGAGTACTAGCAGAAGTATAGCGTATATGATGTAGGCAAAGGCATAATAGAAGCGTTTATCGATGAGTAGTATAGCAACTACCAGAACGAAAGCTGCCGAGATCCAGAGGAGCTGTTGCCCGTAGCGTTGAGAGAAGTCGAAGATACTCGGGTGTGCCTCTGAGTAGGCTGAAGCATAGATGCTAAACCAGCCCATAAGTACCAGTAGAAAATAGAGGAGAACTAGCCCCCAATCTATACGACTCCAAGCCTTTCCGCGCGCCACTGCTACGTCCTCCGATATGTGCTAGAAGGTGATGAAAGCGAGTAATACGACAAGGACAATACCACCGAGCATAAACCAGAGCCCGCGACGCATAAAACCCTTCCTGCCCGCAACCATTACTGCCCCCGATATAGCTAAGAAAAGTAGTGATAAGCTGAAGAGGATACCCATGATCTTAAATGTACCCTCTCGGTTGAAGTGCAGACGATGTAACAAGGTTAAAAATTTAGTAGGTGTATAGAAACTACCTGTTACGATGCCTGTTTGCGAATTGTAATAAGCTGTGCCAGAACGTAGTACAAGTTCGTAGCCTTGAGTTGTAGGTTTTACATTGCGTAGACTAGGCAAATCCGCTTTATTATTGCGCCACTGCGTAAGGAGTGCTTCCTCACTCAGTGCGGGAGCTAACGTAGTTGTAAAAGTCTCTTTGGCGCACAAAAAATTCACATCATAGCGGCGTAGTGAGAGTGCCATACCGCTCAGTCCATAGATTATACAAGCACCGATCAGGAAATAGCCCAGATCGCGATGCCATGCGCGAAAAACTTGGCGTAGTCGGTTTATCTTTTTCCCCATCTTAGTATCCACTTAAGCTTACACAAAGGTAGCGAGAAGCTACTAAAGGTCGGCAAAAAATGAGGGGTTCAAAACACAACAAGTCCGTTAAATCTCATTTCATGTTACCGAAACAAGGGGATTATTGAATAAACCAAATTCAAGTAATAAATGCAACGCTAGGAGAAAAATACACAAGTGCAAAAGCTTCTTGCGGTGGGGACGCGTTGTAATTCGGATTTAATGAGTTAGTATACTTTGAAAAAAAAAATACCCGCCATTGCTGACGGGTATTTGTATAAAGATTCGTGACCAAACTCTACTTAATTACCACCACCAAGTAGTGCGACTGACGCCAGAACTTTGTTTTATCAAGTATCTTGATGCTCACTACAGCTCCCTCATCATTCGTTACAAGCTCGTAGCTATCTGTCGGGTGCTTTGTCACAAACTCTACTCCTTTCTTTGTTGCGAAGATCGGGATATCATCTGTTTTCTCGATACTAATCTTTGTGAAGTACTCAAGCGTCATATCATCCTTCAACTCATTGTGCTTCCCGATGCCAAGGAAACCTCCCGTGCGCGAAATGATCTTGTTCTCAATAAGCTCCTTGCGGCTTCCAAAAGCATACCACGCTTCGTTGATTTGCTCGTGCTGCTCATTCAACTGTTCTGTTAGTTCTCTGTTCACTGAGTCCAAACCACTTACAGCCATCGTAAGCGAATCTACCGAGAAGTTCAATAACTCGAGGTTATCGCGCAACGTTTGAATTGTCGAATCGCGCTCCTCTATACGACGCGTCATGTCTTTTATCATCTTCTCGAACTCCGTCACCTTCATATTCGATGCCTTGAGTTTTTTTGTCAATTGCGCCAGTTTGGAGTGGTTTTCAGACATTATGCGGTTGATATCAATAATATCCCTTGCAATGCGTTCGCGCCCATCTTCTGGGATCTCACTATTTCCCCCCCCATTCTTTTCTTCCGTTGTGATCTGCTGTTCTTTGGAAGTTATATGCTTCAAATTCTCTTCTATTTGGTTGAGCGACTCAAAGAACTAGTTGATGGTAGCATCTTTTTGTTACGATTGTACCGTAAGCG
>CAUVMY010000152.1:0-4514 GCA_963552845.1 uncultured Bacteroidia bacterium | reverse complement strand
ATTGTTGGAATGCTAGACAAAGTGTTCAATTCTGAAGTGCTTAAAGTGGATAATGGTCGTGGTAGAACCTCTGCCAAGTTCCAAGAAGAGCAGTTTGCTAAGAAGTCGTTTCAAGCTATGTGGCAGCGCATCAATCGCAAGACTTACTACGAGGTTGATTTTGAGACACCTCATCTGATCTCTAATGCAATCTCTAGTCTTGACCACTCGTTGCATGTAACAGAGATACACATCGCCATCACAACGGGTACGTTAGCCGATATTCGTTCAAAGGAGGAGCTTGAGGCTGGGCGTGCCATACAAGTGGGAACGACGCGTAATCTCAAGGTAAACGAAGGCGTAGTACGTGGTGTGAAATACGACCTTGTTGGCGAGCTTGTACAGCGTACAGGTTTAAAACGTAGTACCATAGCTTCGATACTTACAGGCATACGAGCAGAGACCTTTGCTATGTATCGTAAGAACCCCGAAGAGTTTATTATCCGAGCAGGTCACATCATCAATGAGCAAAAAGCTATTGCCGTGATAGAGCACATAGCCTATCATAAGCTGGAGCAACGTTACGAAGCGAATATTTTCTCAGAGCAAGAACTGCGTGGGCGTATAGGTATTGATGCAATACAGAGCGAGAAGTCTCTCTACGATCTTGTTGTAGTGGATAGTCAAGGGACTGAGAAACGTTTTGCCGAACAGCTTGAACAGCAAGATGCGGTAGAGGTTTACACGAAATTACCGCGGGGTTTCTATATTAACACGCCTGTGGGTAAGTACAATCCAGACTGGGCAGTGGTATTCCGCGATGGCGAGGTAAAGCATATATATTTTGTGGCTGAGACTAAAGGCGCTGAGGAGATTATTCAGCTACGTGCAATAGAGCGCGCCAAAATAGAGTGTGCTCGCCGTCATTTTGCCTCGATCTCTGATCATGCGCTTAAGTTTGACGTAGTCAGCAGCTATGAGACACTCTACAACAAGGTGATGCAGGATTAGCCCGCCAATGCTCCTTGTTACTTCCAGACGATCTTATCTATAAGTTGAAGGAAGTAGTTGTTTGACCATATAGTCAAATCTTTGTCTGAGGGAAGAAAAGGTAGTACGTCAGCTTTTACTTGCTCAATAGGCGTATGGGTTAAACGCAGTCTGAGGTGTTCAATAAAATCCTGCTGCGTCATCTCCTTATGGTTGAATGCCCGAATTCGAGCTTGTAGGTGTTCAAAATCTAAGGGAATTCTGTTGCGCACATACCATTCAAAATCGAACCAGTCGCGCCCTTTAACACGCGTTTTCCAGTTCCGAAAGACAAGCGCGTGCATCTTTCCAGCATATAGACTGGGAAGTGTATAGCAACGTGCAAAGAAGGAATACGGTAGGAGTTGTAAACATTGCTCCGTATCAAATGCGAGTGGCGGTGCAATATCAATTTCAATCTTAATTTTGACAGCGCGCGTAGTTGTAAAAGCCAAATCGTATACCAGCGTATTATCTTTTAAGAAAGCAGACTCAATCTTACTGAAACCTTTTTTATCCTTTTTGTGCAGTTCTACCTTGCGGTCGTATAGAAGGAATTCTTCTAGAATGGCAGCAAAATACTTCTCGAAATGAAAAGTATTTGAGGGGGTTAATAGAGAGAAATCCATATCTTCGCTAAAACGTGGTAGTTTGTGGAAGAGCCGTAAACAAGTGCCCCCATAAAAGGCGGCAAAATCGAAAAAGTCAGTACGTGCTAGCGCAGAGAGTATAATTTGCTGATTCACCTCGTAGATGGCCAGTCTCTCGTTATTTTTACTCCCTTGTGTACAGTTATTCAGTAATTGTTGGTATAGGTCATTCATGATTTTAGGAGTTTTGCGATCCCGCGGAGCATGGTACTCTTTTTACCGAGCGATGCTACGGCATCAAAAGTATCGGGACGAAACGAGTAGAAGGCATCCATATCGAAGCGAATATCATCTTCTAGGTAGGTAAGAAGCTCTCGCCGATAGCGTAAGTTTAGGTAGGGAGTATAGACTATTAAATCGCATAGCGCCTTCTCGGGGCGCGCTATAATGAATGCATTGTCCCCGTCGACTACCGATTGTACTCCGATTGATGCGTATGCGGGGGAGGCGTTGAGGTAACGAAATGTGCCAAGAGGGGTAGTAAAATTCCGTGAATGTTTTGTTGTGATCGATGTGTGATTGAATACTGCCTCAGGTATGAGCCCATAGAACCACAGCGCACTTTCCATAGAGAGGTACGATGGCCCGTAAAGGACATTGGCAACTAAAAGCTCGGAGATCGTTTTACCCGAGAATTTGGGTTCTAGAAGGTACATTCCCTTTTTAAGGCGTATTAGTACCCCTTTCTTCTTTAGTTCCGCCACTTTCTGATTTTTGGAAACGAGCTCTGGGTACAATGACGCAATAGCAGCCGTTGTAATAGGTATGTTTCCAAAGACTTTCAATCGTTCCATGACACCAAAAGTAGTAAAAATACGCACACTAAATCGTGTTTTTTACATTTATCTGTACGAGCGGTTACTTATAGTAGCTCTCTTATCACTTGAGAGGGGGAGGGCATGGAGTCGATTTGTGCATTTTAGTCTTGTTGAGACACAGAGCTGCACCGCTTCTTTGGCTTTAGTCTCATCGCCTTGTTGTTATGAATATGAAAAAGGGCTACCCTATTTTATGAGGATAGCCCTTGTTCATTGCATGCTTAGATACTACAACTGAATTGCAGGAAGCAGGTCATTATTATCTTCAATGCGGAGCATTCTGAGATCCTTTACACAAGTGGCAAACCAAGGATAGGTTTTAGCTAATTTTTGTATCATCAATACGCACTTTACAGCATCCATACCCTCATCTCCAAAGTAAACACTTCCTTGTGGATGCGAGAAGCCATTTTTGATGAGGAAATTTCTAACCATTGCATACCCTTGGTTGTAGGAGACACTTTCCATACACTCCTTCATACAGTTAGTATCTAAATCAAAAACTACTGCATACATATTTTGCACTGATTGGACTGATTTGTCTACAAAGATAACAATAACGCAACAAATCGTCACATACAGTAGTATGCATTCGCGGCAACGCCGCTAGGGTAAAACCCCGTGCGGAAAGAAACGCATTAAAAGCCTCTATGCTATGAGGAAACCGTATTCGTATACCTTCGGCACAATCTTAAGGCGAAGCGCCTCCATAGCTGCCTTCAAATTGCCCAAGAGACGATTGTATTCTGCATCCTCACTTCTGCTATTCATTCTCCCTTTACGCAAATTCTGATCGCTTGTCGCACTATTGCCCCGTCCGGGCACGGATCTACCTTGAAAGTGCTCCCGTATATCGTAGTACGACGCATTCGGGTTCGCATTCGGCTGCGCATGGTAGTACCGCCACAACTCGCGCCCCGCATCAAACACTGCAATAGATTCGGGCGAAAATATTAGTGACTCTGTCGGCACAAACGATTTTTCCTCTGCCAGATCTCCTAAAGTGCCTCTACCCTTATTTCGTAATTCGTCATTTGTCATTCGTAATTCTCTGGGCGCAAGACGCCCGCGTATGAAGTCCGTCATAAAATGGCTTTCAAACTTCTCCTTTGCATTCACCTCTTCCTCGGTAAATGGAATCCAATGGTTTATACCCTCTTTGCAAGAGATTTTATTTTGAGTGTGAAAGAGAGCGGCAGCGAAGCAATCGTTTTGAAATTCGTAATCGGTTTGCCAGCCTTCGTTTGGGTATAGAAACTGATCGCGATCGTTGAGCCAACTTGGCTGTAAAGCTAACCGAACAGATAGGTAAATAGCTGAATGTATAAGATTTTCACAGTTTATTTGCCACTGATATTGATGATTCCAAGGTTGATGGGGTTTGGTTATTCGTACCAAGCGCTGATGTTGAAAATCGTTCCCAACTGTCACAAGAGTACCTATACTTCTTTTATTTTCGTCTATAAATGTCAGCGTCCAATCATTAATCACCCGTAAATCATCGTAAGTGAATATGTATTTTGTACCAATGCTAGCACCAATCTCATTATATACATCTGCAGCAATAGAAAGAAAACGTTCTTTAATGCCAGTGTTCCACACCTGAAAAGCAATCGGGAATTCGCCTTTTACATTGTCAAAAGTATTGGCTGGGACAAGAAAAAGTTTTAGGAGTTTGGCTAAGAAGTGCTGTCGAAATTCAAAAAAGCGAGGGGCTTGTTCAATCTTTAATGTTGAGAACGCTGCAAGCAGGGAGTTAGGAAGCTCATTGTAAATACGAACAACAAATTGAATGTATAGCTCGCGCTTGCTATAGCCCATAACGCGTTCGTATTTTAAGTGCGTCCTTGAAATAGCCACTCCACTCCTTCCTTCGCCTTTTCTACTATCGCCCTCCGCATACGGCGGATTGATATAAATCACCAGCTTTTTGCGCTTCTCGGGGTCGTTTATAATATCCTGCAACGATTGCGGGAGTTTCGTAAACTCATCGTTCAAGAAATCGAACTGAAAGACATGGCTCTCTAACAAGTTTGCT
>CAUVMY010000151.1:0-4578 GCA_963552845.1 uncultured Bacteroidia bacterium | reverse complement strand
AGCTGCATAACCGAAAGCGAATGGTTGGCTTTTTCGAAAAAGAGATGTGTCTCGAAAAATAAGGAAGTTCCTTCTTGTAGGAACTGCCCCAGCGAGTGGAGGTCGGTTGTGTTGCATACGGAGGTAGGGAAGACACCGCCTCCATTTTTCCCCTCACTTTCTCCGAAGAGTTGTTTGTACCATTCCCCAAAACTCCGCATGTAGGGCGAATACATAGCCAATACCTCAAGTTTGCGCCCCTCTTTGTACCATAAGTTGCGCCATGCCGCATATTGCATCGCCAGATTTATATTGGGGTTAGTTTCTTGCAATGCACCAAATGCTGCTTTAGCACCCTCAACCAGTGCATTGATATCGTAGCCCGCGATAGCTAGAGGCAATAAACCCACTGGGGTGAGTACTGAATAGCGTCCCCCAACGTTATCGGGGATAACAAGGCGGCGAATGTTTTCGCGCTCTGCAAGGTCGTGTAGTGTACCGCGTTTTGAATCGGTAATTGCTACAATACGTTCTGGCGAATATCCCTTAGCACTTTGTTTCAGAGCGGCGAGTATTAACCGAAAAGCGATTGCAGGCTCTGTTGTTGTACCCGATTTGGAGATAACAACCACGGCATAGTTCTTTTCTTTCAGACGTGCCAGTTGGTTCGCCATGTAGTCTGCACAAAGGGTAAAGCCAAGGAAAATGAGTTCGGGATGTGCCCCCGTCTTCTGTTCTTCCAGAGCCTCGGATAATGCTAATGCACCGAGATAAGAACCGCCAATGCCAATTACAACTACTGCTTCGTAGTTAACTAAGGTCTGGGCTATGGTCTGCACGGAAGATATCTCGTTCTCCAATTCTAGAGGAAGTGCATACCAGCCGAGGAAATCCGCCCCCAAACAGCGCTTTTCGCGGATTTGTTGGAGATGCTGACTAGAAGCCTGCAATAGGGAGTCATATTCCTCTTTCAGATGCCCCTCAAGTGGGGTTTGAAATGCTAAACGTAGTGCCGTCTTTTCCATGATATGAAGTGTTAGATGTTGTGTGATTTGGTGAATTAGTAGTTGAACTTGCTATGGAGTCCTATTGCAGTCTAGTCTACAAACCGTCTGTGTGCCGTGGTCTCTAGCTCAGTTGGGTTAGTAGAGTGCGCATTTCGCGTTGAACACTCTTACCTTCGTAGAGAATATGGTACATCGTTTCGGCAATAGGCATGCTTATACCATGCTCCTGATTGATGGCGTGTAAACCTGCTGTGGCATAGTAGCCCTCGGCCACCATCTGCATCTCTAGTTGTGCAGAACGTACGCTGTACCCTTTGCCTATCATAGTGCCAAATGTGCGGTTACGGCTGAATTGCGAATAGCATGTAACGAGGAGGTCGCCTAGGTAAGCAGAGGTGTTTGTATTCCGTTCGGCTGGGTAAGAGAGGTTAAGGAAACGGGTAATCTCGTCTTGTGCATTGCTAATAAGTACGGCTTGAAAGTTGTCTCCGAACCCCATGCCATGGCAGACACCAGCGGCAACCGCATAAATATTCTTCAGGATGGCGCTGTACTCAGTGCCATAAATATCCTGCCCCTCAATGGTGCGAATGTAGTTTGACTGCAGTAAACTACTGATATAACTTGCTTGCTTCGCCTCCTTACAACTCACGGTGAGGTATGAAAGGCGTTCCAGTGCTACTTCTTCTGCATGGCACGGACCACTTACTACACCCATCTGCGAATAGCTGACACCGAAGCGTTGTTTCAAATATTCCGATGGCGTAAGGTGGTGTTCGGGTATAATACCTTTGATAGAAGTCACCATAAAGGCATGTGTGAGATCTGCTGTTAAGGGTCTTAACCATTCGGAGAGAAAGGCAGAGGGGACGACCATAAAAACGACCTCCGAAGCTGCCACAAGTTCATTGATATCGTCGTACAAGCAAATTTGCTTGGTATTGAAATGGACATCGCGCAGATAGTTCGGGTTAAATCCTTCTGTACGCAACGACTCTCGCGTCTGTGTATTACGCACATACCACCCAACTTGTGGGCAATTCTCCAACAGAATTTTCACAATAGCCGTAGCCCAGCTACCGCCTCCTATTACACCAATCCTCTTCATCCTACTTTGAGTTTGTTACCAGCCTTTAGCGGCTTTCGCAAGGATCTGATTGAATTGTAAAATGCTCATCGACGAGAGGGGATGTTGCTCGTTTACATGGGCATTTTAGTGGTTTATATTTCCTACCAGTGCTTGCAGAACGTTTGGTTGGGCGCGAACTCCCACAAGAGAAAGATAGCAATGAGCAAGCTACCAGTACAACGAACAAGAGCGGGAAGCCTTGCCCCTGAAGTCGCGACATATAAGAGTGGCTCTTAGTACACAGTGTCTTGCTGTTCGTGTTGCTAATTCTCCTCTTTGCGTTAACCATTTCTACACCGACTAGTTTTCTCGCCTGTACTCTTCTAGTTCTGCTTCTATTTGTTCTCGGTAGCTATTTTGAGCCTCAATTTGTTGGTTGAGGCGCTCTATCTCCGCCTTGAGATTCCCCATGGCAACGAGATAGTCCTCGTTGTTTTTTGTATGAATTAGGTTGTTTGCTAGAATAACGGCAATTCGTTTGATAAATGTTACTTCGTATTCCTGAAAATCTTCAAAACGTCCGAGTTCTAGCACCCCGACAACCCCTGCCGTACTTTGCAAAGGCATGAGTAACAGCGCTGGGGGTGTGCACTCCCCAAGTCCCGAACTAATCTTTATGAACCCCTCGGGGAGGTTCGAGATGTGTTGAAATGTATTGTCGCGATAGCACGCACCAACCAGTCCCTGATCCTCATCGAGCACGGTATACTTTTCTATTTGTTCGTGTGTAAGCCCAAAGTTTGCTTGCATGTAGAGCTTCATTGTATGAGTTTCGATGTCTACACGGGCCACATAGAGTATTGCCGCATTTACTCGCATGTATTTGGTAAGGCGCGCGAGCGTTTTCTCACATAGTTGCTTGAGGTTATTTTGATTTTGCGCCATTAGTGTAGAGAGCATAGCAATGCCGCTGTCTACCCATACTTGTTGTCGCTGTTCCAACTGTTCGGCCGCAAAACGACGCTGCTGTTGTTCGTTATCGAGTTTTAGCTGCTTGATCTTGTTCTCGAAATCGTAGCGAACCACGTTGGCTTGGTTTCGAAACTTAGTATTATCGCGCGCTAAGGTGGTAAAATCGCGAATTACGGCGTAGGTAGTGCAGAGCAGAAAAATAGATATGCCGAACGTGACGTACGGGAAAAAACTCTCGAATTTGAGAAAGTACTGCAATACGTTCAGTATAATGCAGGTCAAAAGAGTGGTTGAGCCTGCAATAATTATAACGATTCCTCTCGCCTTGAGCGAAAATGCGAGAATGCGAACTATGGCAAGACAGAACAAAGCCAATACGTACAGGTAGGCGAGGGCACGGAACGAGGTAAAGACAGATACGGGGGACGCGACGATGAAGATGCATAGGGCAAGCCCAATGACCATAAGCCAGTGCACGTAGACATCCTTCAATCGTTTCCGATAGCGGCAATGCATAAAGAGTAGAAATGTCATGGCTGCACCGACGGAAACAAGGTAGAGTATCTTGTGATACGAAGTCCAAGTAATAAGAGAAGGCAGCCAGCGCACCAGAAGGTCAGACTCGCCGAGGGCAATACGTACAGCGGCGAGTAGCGCTCCTAAAGCAAACCAAAGGGAGGCTTGGTTCTCGCGTCGCGCACGATACAGTAGAGAAGTAGCTAAAGCCAAAAGAAGGAGTGCTCCGATGGTGAGAACGTGAAAAGCGAGCATCGCGAGATGCTGGTTTGTCACCGTCTCGCGTGCACCGAAACGCATAGGAGCCACTAACCCCGCTTCGGGGAAGCGGTAGTTTGCTACTTGTACGATAAATTCTAGCGTATCTATACTGCGAATTTTGTTGCGTATAGGTACTATTGAATACTGTGGGCTCGCTTGTGCATCGTAAGGGTTGTTAACTACTTTCCCTACTGCTGCTAATTGCTCGCCATTAACCCAAAGACGGTAGCTTGAGTATTCTAGTGGAAGGTAGAGAGCATACTCTTGCCCATTGTTCAGACGTGGTACTACGAGTGCGAAACGGTAAGTAGCACATCCGTGCGAAGATAAAGCGCGACCTCCGAGTTCTAACTCTGTCCATGAGCTTGGCAGGACGACGGGCATGGGTTTATTGTGCCGAGCGCGTCGGAAGTTGTTAGGGGCTAGTAGCTCGTTCCAATAGAACTCGGCTTTCCCACGTAAGGTAACCACGGCTCCGTGCTCGAAGTCGGTAGTTGCGTAATCGAAGTAAGCGCGTGCGCTCTCGTCCTGTGCCTGAGCCCAAGCTGCAAGGAAAAGGAATAGAGCAAGAATGATGGCACGCATTGTAAGATCCCTCCGAAAAATAGACTTAAAATATTAAGGTCTTGTGGCTATTACTACGGTTTGTTGTGCAGACTGGGTTATTGTGGTTTCTGTTTGCAGATTAGTAAGATCTGTTTGCATGCATTGATATTCCCTTTGCGACATGCTGCATGAAAATCGAGACAGGCGTTGCTGTAGTCTTCCAGCTTC
>CAUVMY010000150.1:0-4578 GCA_963552845.1 uncultured Bacteroidia bacterium | reverse complement strand
TCTTAACAGGCGCAAATGCAAGCTTTAAGAAGTTTAGCGACGTGCGTTGTACACTGGTACTATCGCCTGAAGCCATCGCATATCTGGGTGAAGTAGACAATGCGCACAAGTTTGAAAACAACGTAACAGCCATCGACTTTACAAAACCTGTACACATCATAGTAAAAGCAAAGAATGGTACAGAGCGGCGTTACGACTTGCGTTTATGTGTAGAACAGACTATTGCTCCTTTCGCAATGCAGAACGTTGTATATGGCGATGCTGCAAAAGAACTACAAGACGTGTCATCGGCGAACTTGCCATTGCGCTACGTAGCATCAGATCCCACCGTTGCGTCAATAGTAGGTAACAAAATCTCTTTCCTTCGCGCAGGGAAGTGTCAAATAACGGCATTACAGGATGGAACCATTAATATTGCTCCTGCAAGCTTTACAACCGAAGAATTTGTGGTTGCAAAGAAGAATATCACTGTAAAACCTGCAGTAGGAGAAAAGATAGATTACTTTGCTTATCTCTCCAACTGGAAGTTTGAATACTCGGGTCTTGTAAAGGCAAGCGATGTGAAAACGATGCCGCTACAGCTTGCAAAAGCTGCATTCCTCTTTGAAGATGCAAATGGTAATCAATACGACCTTAACACCTTGTTGCCCGCAGGCAAGTACAAGCTGGTGAAGAAGGCGAACTATGAAACTCCTTCTTACATCGTTGAGCCACAGGGCACTCAGGTTGAAATTGTTTACGAGAAGTTTGTTTCCCTCCGTTTTGTCGTAAAGGCTGGTGTCAACGATGTTACACAAGACGCGCACTTTGTTGTAGATAACCAAACTGATGTGGTGTACAACGGACGTGTAATTGTTGACGTAGGCGCACCTATTTCTTACAAGATTACATGGGATGGTCTAAGTGTAGAAGGCGAATATACGCCCACTAGTGGCGCAGAGAACGTATTAGAGATAAATCTTCCTACGCCATTTACATTGACCTACAATGCTGGAACAAACGGTAGTATTAGTGGTGCTACTATACAGAAAGTTGCGCCAGCATGCCTCGGCGAAGCAGTACTGGTAGTCCCAGCAACAGGCTATCGTTTCAAGCAGTGGAGCGACGGGCAAAAGGACAATCCGCGACAGGATAAACGAGTTACATCTGATATCTCGGTAACTGCCGAATATGAAAGCGAGAGTTACACTCTGACCTACGAAGTTGTAGGCGCTGGACTCTGGAAGAGTGGAAAAAAAGAGCAAGAGGTGGCACGTGGCAGTAATGCAGAACCTGTAGAGGTAGCGCCCGCTACGGCAAATGCTATCTTCATGGGGTGGAGCGATGGCGTAACAACATTGGCTCGAACGGAAAGCAACCTAGAAGCGAATAAACACCTCATTGCATACTTTACCGTAGAACGCACACTTCCTGAGGTTAATAATTTTGAAAGCGGACTTTGGGCAGAAGGTTGGTTAGGTATATCGCAGGGCGAACCGAAGCGGGAATGGGACATTACGCGTGTTCTGGAAGTTCCCGAATACAAACTCGACAACTTCTTTGCTCTGTGCGATAACCGTGAGATCAACGATGTCACAACCGATTATTTTGCTTACATCTACACCCCCTTCTACAACGTAAGCACAATTACGAACGACATCGGGGTCGCTTTTGACTATGCTTTGGCAGACGACTTTTTATCATCCGAAAAGTTTGTACTCGAATACTCGTTTGATGGGAAGACGTGGACGCGTCTCCAAAACGAAATCCCTACAACACAAAAGCGTGAGGAGAAGACATACATACTTGCTAAGACGCTCTTTGTAGGAAAAGCTGAACGCGTTCAGTTCCGATGGAAATTCCACGGACAGCGCGGCTTCTTTGTCCTCTTAGACAACATCGCCATCTTTGAGAAGAATGATTCGCAGACTATAAAAATACAATTCGCTGTAGAGCCTTCCGATGCGGGCGATGTGATATTAACTCTCCCCATAATCGGCGATATAAAAACAACAGAGCAGGAACTGGCGTGTGGTGAGAAACCTACTCCTGTAACTGCCAAGGCAAAGCCTGGTTATCGCTTCTTGAAATGGAGTAATGGTCTGCAAAATCCTCGCCTCACTGTGAACGAACCTCTGACTACACCTACCACGTTCACTGCACTTTTTGCAAGAGCCAATGAGCACTTTATCTCATACAGTGTTTCTCCTGCTCAGAGTGGAAAGATTACCAAAAATGGTACACCCGTCAGTTTGCAGATTGTAGAAGATGGGCATGATGCCGCTCCTGTAACAGCTGAAGCTAACGCTGGGTACGAATTTGCTTACTGGAGTCTAGATGGCAGTACAAACCGAGTACGCGAAGACAAGGCGCTAAAAGGCGATCTTCGTCTTATAGCCGTATTTGAGTTACGTCGTTCCCCGATTCATTTCTCGGTAACATCGGGTGGTGCACCTGTCGAAAATGTGAATATCATTGTAGGCGGACGACTTCTAACAACCGACGCCAATGGTAAAACCCAAATTGAGGTTGCTGCAGGCGAGTATGTCTATTTAGCTTCGCACCCCGATTATAGCGCATTACAAGGCAAATGCAAGCATGGCGATCAGGCAACAGAAGTGACAATAGAACTTCAGCCCAAAACGCTTGCATTGTACGATGTGATATTCAGTATCATCGATGAGGCAAAGAAACCCATTGTGGGGGCAAAGGTTGAGATTGGTACAGAGACCTTTACTGCGGATGTATGGGGTGGTTTTATGTTCTCGTGCAAAGAAGGACGCTATCAGTATACTGTGAGTGCAGAGGGATACAAGTCAGTAGAAGATGCTTTTCTTGTAGAAAAGAAGACGCAAGGTGTTACTGTTACGCTCGAAAAAACAGAGACTCCCACTCCTCCTGGGGCGGCAATGGATCAGCAGCTTGAAAGCATTGCCGTTATGCCTAATCCTTTCACAAGCCAATTCAGAATTGTGAATAAAGCATTGAGCGATGCTAAATATGAGCTATTTAACGCCAACGGTGTCGTGGTAAGTGTAGGTATGTTGCAAGGCGAAGAAACCGTCGTAAATACAACGAATCTGGGCACTGGGATGTACCTATTACGTATTACCCATGCAAAGGGTACGGCAAAAACGTATCGCGTGATAAAGCAATAATACGCGCATACTAAAGTAAGAACGGACATTCTTTTTTCAGAGAATGTCCGTTCTTTTTTAAGTACTAGTAATAAGCATAGCTTCCAAAAGCAACAGAATCTAGCTAGTAGTTTAACGCATACATTTCTTACACACACTGGTTCGTAAACTTACAACACATGCTTTAAGCGCTACTAGATTTTCTTGTACCTTACTACAACAGAAGCGTGTTTCTTATCAATTGTATACTTACAGACCTTTCTACCTATTTTTCGTTTTCACGCAGGCGCTTTAATAGGAAACAAAGGAATTCGCGCGCCTCAGGGAAAAGAAGTAGCCCAAGCGCTAGATAACCTAAACCAAAGAGGCAGGCTCGTAACAAAAGATCTGCGATGAGAGATGTGGTGTGTAGCATAATAAGCAGGTAGCAGCCTACGGCTACAATTAGTGCTAAAGGAAGTAATATGCGGAGTAAGTAGCGAAAAGGAAGTAGATCGCGCAGGATGAACATGTAGTAAAGCTGCAAGAGTAGTTCGGTGGCAACATAACTTACGGCAGCACCCCAACTCCCATAATGGGGAATGAGTATTACATTGCATACTGTGTTGCAAAGCGTAGCGACAATCAGTGCTCGTAAGATTTGCTTCTCGCGCCCAACAGCCATGCCAACATGATAGAGTGCTAAACCTGTGAGACACACGGTAAAGATCAGAAAACGAAGGAGCTGGGATGCTCCTTGAAAGGTGTCGCCGAAGAGGAGTGCACAAACCTCTGTAGCGGTAACAAAAAGTAGCCCTGCTATGAGTGCACTGCTGAAGAGGCTGTAGAACTGCTGTTTACGAAGGGTTGTATTAAACTCGTCGCGCTGATTGTTACTCCACAGATAGGCAAAACGGGGGAGTAGTACATTTCCTAATACGGAGACTACGATAATGGCTATGCGGACTAGGCGTGCTGTATAGTCGTAAATAGCTACTTCCTGTTTTGTAGAGAGGTAGCCAAGAAGAATTCGGTCGATGGTAAGAAGGAGAGTCGTAAAAACTATAGGCAGGAAGAGAAGTAAACTCGGCGTGAACATCTTTTGAAGAGTATTGCGAAGTGGATGTAAAGAGACCTTAACACCATATCTTCGCAAAGGAAGCCAGTAGAAAAGATTGCTCAGAAATACAGAGCCTTGCTGTATAAGAATGAGTAGATAGAGCTGATCGGCACGCCGCACTACTACAAATACGAGTAGTCCGCCTAACACGCGCATTAGTACTGTGCGGATGGCTACACGATCAAAACGCTCAAGTCCTCCGTAAAACCAAGTGAGATCGGTTGCTGTACCTAGCAAGTATAGGGTAAAAAGGAGATAGTAGGGAGCATAGCCGTCGTTTGTTGTGAGTATCCAAACCAGATAACCCAACAAGGCCAGCGTTGAAAAAAAGAGCTGAAAGGTAATACAGCGGGAAAAGGTTTG
>CAUVMY010000149.1:0-4617 GCA_963552845.1 uncultured Bacteroidia bacterium | reverse complement strand
GAGTTAAGTTTGTATTTTTCAATAGCGGATTGCGTTGTAAGTTTTTCTTCGCCTGCGATAACAGCTTTTAGGAAACGCAATTGTGGAGCTGTAAGATTGGTTGTCAATGCTTCAAATAGCGGCGAATTTTGTGCTATAAGATCTGCTATCGCATTCTCTATACTCGCAGCCGTAACCGCAGTGGTGGTATCTAACCATACAAGCCATGAGAGTTGTTGTACGTAGGAGGAGTGATTCTCTACAGTTTGACAAATAATTTGAGCTTGGTGGGGCGTAATCTTTTTCCCAGAATTTTGAAAGCGTGAAACAATAAAGTTTACCCATTCTGGGGTAGAAATTTTGGTTAGATAAATGATGTCACCAAACTTGTAAAACGGGAGACTTTTGTCGGTAAAGAGGTGCTGCATTAGGTGTTTTTGGCTTCCAAAAAGACAGTATGAAGTGCGCGTATGATGTTGCCATGCTGTGCGGAGAAGTTTTTGGAAACTAAGCGAGTCTCTGAACTCACCTATTTGCTGAAATTCATCGATACAGATTACGAAGTTGCAATTGAGTTTTGATGCAAGACGATCGGGCAGATTAAGAATTTCATCGGGCGTTTTTTCATCCTTCCTGAGATCGAGTGCTATACTAAATTCATTTATTGGATCTGGACTGACGGTTATTCTTGGGGCAATATGTGCGAGGAAATCGCCAATGGCTTGTAAACGTTGTTGCCACTTGGGGAGCGCGTACTTAAGAAGTGCTTCTACGAATAACTGAAAAAAATCTTCTGGCTCACGACATTGAAAAATATCGATGTAGATGATTTTCAACTCGTCTGTTTCTGCACTTTTAGCAACCTTCTTTACGAGAGAAGTTTTTCCCCATCGTCTTGGCGAGATAAGGATAGTATTGATCCCATTTTGAAAATTTGTAAGTAATCGTTGCGACTCTTGGTGGCGATCTGTGAAATACTCGTCTGCAATCGCACGTCCGAATTGAAAAGGAGAATGCATGTCAGATAAAATATTCAGTAAGTACATTTTTACTAAGAACGTTCTTACTGATGGTAAAGTGTGTTCTGTTCCGTCCGTAGGGGAAAGGGAATTGCTGTCCGATAAAAGTAAGATCGACGCAAATATCAACTGCTCATTTTACAAATCAGTATATAGCATCAATAGTGGCTGTTTACGATTTGTTACCTTTGTTCGCAAGAGGAAACGATCGAGTTTATGCGAATTTTAACCGTAGTAGGCGCGCGTCCACAATTCATCAAAGCGGCTGTAGTAAGCAGAGCGTTGGCGGGGCGAGCCGAGGAGTTTATAGTACACACAGGACAGCACTATGACTCGAATATGTCAGATATCTTCTTTGAGGAGATGCAGATCCCGCATCCGCGTTGGAATTTAGGAATTCATGGCGCTTCTAATGCGGTTGTTACTGCTCGGATGCTAGAGGCCATTAGTGCGCTCATTGAAGAGGTACACCCTGACTATTTACTCGTTTATGGCGATACAAACAGTACGCTTGCTGGGGCTCTTGCTGGGGCACAGCATCGCATCCCAGTAGCGCATGTAGAAGCAGGAATGCGGAATGGCAATTTACAGATGCCAGAAGAGATAAACAGAGTAGTCACCGACCGCATCAGTACGCTACTACTATGTCCTACGCCAAATGCACTCCAAAATCTGTACGCCGAAGGTTTTCGCGAGCATAGTTCCATGCGTCTGGCTGTAGTGGGCGACGTGATGTTCGATGCTGCCATGTTCTATTTACGCGAAGCACGACCTCCTGACGTGAAACTTCCACAAGAGTTCAACTTGTGTACTATACATCGCGCCGAGATTTTACGCTCGCCGCAAGAACTGCGCGAGGCATTCGATGCTCTGGATTCCATATCCAGCACGCAACTCCCCGTAGTGCTCCCCTTGCACCCTCACACAGCAAAAGTTTTAGCTGAGATGGGGTACGACCTCACAAAGAGTTCCTGTATTATTATCAAACCTACCAGCTATTTTGAAACTCTTTGGCTACTCTCGCACGCACACGTGGTATTAACTGATAGCGGCGGTTTACAACGCGAAGCTTATTTCCTAAACAAACCTTGTGTAACCCTCCGAAACGAAACGGAGTGGGTAGAACTCGTTTCCAGTGGAGTAAATGTACTGAGTGGTACAAAGCGCGATGCTATATTGCGAAGTTACGATGCCATGACGCGACTTCATTTTAATAATAACGACTCGCTGCTCTTTGGCGACGGGCATGCGGGAAAGAAAATAGTAGATCTGCTCTTACAGACAAGATAGAGATGGAAAACTTTGCACTGATAGGGCTAGCAGGCTATATAGCCCCACGCCATTTACGCGCTATTAAGGAGACAGGGAATCGGCTTGTGTCTGCCTACGATAAGTTTGATAGCGTAGGTATTATGGACAGTTTCTTCCCCGAAGCCTCCTTCTTTGTAGAGCAAGAGCTTTTCGATCGGTTTAACAACCGTTTGCGAGGTACGTCCGATGCCATATCCTACCTAACTGTTTGTACGCCCAACTATCTGCACGATGCACACTGCCGCTACGGGCTAAAACTCGGAGCAAACGTAATTTGCGAAAAACCTCTTGTGCTCAACCCGTGGAATATAGATGCACTGCAAGCAATTGAAAAGGAGACAGGACACAAGGTTTATAACATACTTCAATTGCGCCTTCACCAATCTATAATAGATTTGAAGAAAAAAGTTGAAGCAGGAGCTAAAGATAAGGTTTACGACATAGACCTAACCTATATTACTTCGCGAGGTCTGTGGTACTATACATCGTGGAAGGGCGATGAACGAAAAAGCGGAGGAATTGCCACCAACATCGGTGTCCATTTTTACGATATGCTTACGTGGATCTTCGGATCCGTGCAAAAAAATATAGTGCACATAAATACGCACGACCGTTGTGCAGGCTACTTGGAATTGGAACGCGCTCGTGTACGCTACTTTCTTTCGATCAACGGGGCGCTTTTACCAGCAAATGCCGTACAAGGCGAGAAACGAACCTACCGAACCATTAATATTGATGGAGAAGAGTTCGAATTTAGTACTGGCTTTACGGAATTGCATAACGAGAGCTATCGGCAAATATTAGCAGGGAACGGATTTGGTCTTGACGAAGTACGGAACTGTATTCAAATTGTGCACGATATCCGCCATACGACCCCAGTAGGGTTAGTGGGAGACTACCATCCCTTGGCAGCAGCACCACTCCATGCGCATCCGTTTGGATGGCGGAATTGATGCTGTCTGCTTGTTTATTTTTCTTACGCTTCTAGATTCGTCGGTACGTTTTTATAATCCAACTTTTTTAGTATTTTTATGTAAGAAAACTAAAAATACTCGAATCTTGAAGCAATTTTACCTATTCGCGCTGGGTGTCTTATTTCTAATATCTAGCATTACCACTAATGTTGCGAGGGCTAGTGATGAGTTTTACGCGCTCCTTCACGAACTAAAAACAAATAACTTAGGACGTTGGGAGGCTTCGCACACCGTCTTGCGCAATTATGCAGCCAACTATAATATTGCTGTAGACTCGCTACGTGCAGATTCTGACTCTACATATACTTATTCGCTCGCGCGCCTGGTACTTGCACAAGCTCTACACGAACAGGGCGATTATAGCAGCTCTACACAATTGTGCAATGGAGCAATTAACTATTTCTATGATGGGCAGGACACTGTTCACGCTTTTACAAGTCTTGTGCTACAGAGTTCCAATTTCATTCAATTAGGACTTTCGGCAGATGCCGTACCTCTCATTGTAAAATCACAAGCATTAGCATCTTCAGCCGCCGATTCGGTACTACAAGTACGAGCTCTCGCAATGATGGGCGCTCTCTACCTGTCGGTAGCCAAACCCGATGCAAGTATGGTTTATATTACGGAAGCTATAGAGCAGTGTCGGCATATCCGCAGCGAATTCCACGACAAGCTTCTTACCGATCTGCTCTGTCAGCAGTGCGAAGCATTTTTACAGCTTGGCAGCGCCGAACAGGGGCTTGTTCCACTAATGGAAGCGATTGAGATGAGCGATGAAAATGCTGCTTGGCAACTTCGCTCAAAGACACACCGACTACTCGGCGATGTCTATTTGGCTTTACACCGTTATCCGAAAGCCGAACAAGCTTATCTGGAAGCTTTATACCTCTCGCAACAGGAAGTTAACCTTACACAACGCGTATATATTTTGCGTCAATTAGGCGAATTGCGAGCCTCACAGAATCGTCGTATGGATGCATTGGCATACAACACACATGCACTTTATTTGGCAGATTCTCTGCGCCTCGCAGGCTTACAACGCAGTATTTTATGGCAACGCTACCAGTTCACGCGCGAACAAGATCCTGCCGAAGCACTAAAAAACTTAGAACGACATATATACTTGGGCGACTCGCTCGTACATTCCGCCACGCAAACGAAACTGAGCGTTCTGCACGAACGCTACGAAAGGCAATTGCGAGAACAGCAGATTCAAGTACAGCGCCTCCAGATCTCACGAGATCGGTATGCAAAACTCATCTTGGGAGCTTCCATCTTCTTACTTTTTATCCTTTTAGGACTCCTCTACTGGCTGACGCATCAACGCAAAAAGC
>CAUVMY010000148.1:0-4620 GCA_963552845.1 uncultured Bacteroidia bacterium | reverse complement strand
ACACAATCCCTGATCGCACCGTCAAAAAAGTGCGATCTCAAAAAGACAAGCCCCCTAGTCAAAAAGTCCGCGTCGCGGCGGTGCATTTTGTTGCGATTTATTGAATTCTATGAGTGCCTTTTCAGGCTCTTCAAGGAAGTGATCAAGATTAACGTAATACATGAGTGTATGTCGAATTACCCATGACGCTTATTGCGGCTGTCTGGTAAAAACGGCTTTACGCGCTCAAATAAATGGTAGTATACTTTTTCAAAGAATTCTGCCGAACGGCGCTCATTAGCCTCTGCAAGTGTGCTACGACGGGCTACATACATAATTCCTAGATGTCCGAGTTTATTGGTCTCTCCAAGGAGTCCTATCACGATCTCACGCAGTAAATCGTGACCTTTTAGGACAGCGAAAAGTAGGGTAACTAGATGTGTATAAGCATCAAATTTCTTTGTATAGCGATCGTAATTCCCCTCAGCAGCGATTTGTTCGATCTTATCGCGGCTAAGTAAACTGAGGAGATGTGAAAAAAATCGGCTGTCCGTTAAAATAGATACCTTTGCTCGTTGTGTGCATTGGTTTTTTAAGCAATACAAAAATACACAATTAGGGGCGAATCTCTGTACGAGATCCGCCCCGTATTTTTGCCCTTATGAAAATGGTTTGAACTGGACACCAATGAGTTAGAATATTTAGATTTTGCGAGAGTGGATTAGCCTAAGTAATCCTTCTCTTAGGCTAATTTTGGGGCTCCACCCAAGGATTTCTTGAGCGAATGTAATATCCGGACAACGTCTACGTGGTTCGTCTTGAGGACTTGTGTAGTATCTGAACTCTACATTTGAATTCGTAAGTTCGCAGACCAATTGAGCTAGCTCTTTGATCCGACATTCCTCGGGGTTGCCGATATTCATCGGCGATGTGCAAATCCCCTTAGAAAGGATAAGCAAAATGGCAGAGAGTAAATCGTCAATATACTGAAAACTCCTTGTTTGCTCGCCATTACCATAAATGCTCAGAGGTTCTCCTCGATAAATTTGCTCAAGAAAATTACAAATGACACGCCCATCCTCAGATTGCATCCTAGGACCGTAGGTATTGAATATACGAATGATTTGTATTCTCAATCCATACCTTTGGGCGTATGCATAACACAAAGCTTCGGCACAGCGTTTGCCTTCGTCATAGCAGGCACGCTCTCCGTATGAATTAACATGCCCCCAGTATGCCTCTTTTTGTGGATGCAGTTTTGGGTCTCCGTACACTTCGCTGGTTGATGCGAGCAAGACTTTGGTACAGTAATGTCGTGCATATTCGAGGAGTAGTCTTGTGCCTTCCGTATTTACTCGAATGGTACCGATTGGATCTTTACGATAGGCAGCAGGAGCAGCTGGGCTGGCTAAGTGGCAAATCCAATCAAATGGGATATTAAAAGGGATTCCATCACATACATCTGCTTGCACAAAGAAGAATTTGGGAGAGTGCATACAGGCTTCTAGATTACTCATACGCCCAGTGTTAAGATTGTCAATGGCATAAACCTCGTATTCTTTGGCAAGTAAGGCTTCACATAGATGGGAGCCGACAAATCCAGCTCCTCCAGTCACAAGTATTTTCCCAGATTTCATATTCTTTGCCCTTTTTCGTCAATAAGACACAGAGTTCCACTCAAATCTCTAACTCTTGCTATGCCATTGTAAAAAGGTTCGACTGTCCAATAACGCTCGTCATACAAAGGTAGACCACATTTGTCGATATGACACCAACCCCTTGCGTCGCGGGCAGTTGCATAACATTTGTGGTAAGTCCCCAACTCTAGATAGGTTTGTTCGTGTAGAGGATGTCCATTTGATAAAATGTGACGATATAGCCCAGAAAGTAGCTGCACAGAGGATATTCCATCTTTGAAATCTCCACAGTACAGATACTCTTCACTTCCAATCCGTTCTCCTGCGAGATTGATATGAATGTATTTGCCTGTTTGCAGACGTACTGGGCAAATGTCCTCTTGAAAATTACCCACCCACAAGAAGCGGTGTGCATAAACCTCTTGCCCTTGCTCATCGATATGATGCCAACCGTCAAGATCTACCACTGCAGCTCGGGCACAGTAAAACCCAAAAGTGCGTATAAATCTCTTGGAATATATAGACTTCCCCAGAGTGTCTATGTGGTAAGCCCCAGAATCATCTCGTACAGCGGCGATGCCAGGAGCGTGAAAATTAAGTACCTCTATAAATTCTCTGTCAAATAGTTGCTGCTCATCGAGCATAAACGAGTGATTATCAAGTGAGGTCTTGATTTGTTGCCAATTCATCTTTCGTATAGAGTTTGTGATTAAGAATCAGTGCATCAAGCCCCATCTTAAGGCAAGCTTCGATGGCATCTGCTTCTGTATGTACCATGGGTAGTCCCTGTACATTGAATGAAGTGTTTATTAAGCCAAGTATCTGATGTTTATCGTATAGATGTGACAGGAGACGGAACATGAAAGGGTTATCCGTCTCGTTATCTATAGTTTGAATACGGGTTGTGCCATTGGTGTGTATAACACCAGCCAATGCACTCGAATATTCGGGCTTTATCTTATAGTCTAGGAGCATGTATTTTGTAAGGTGATTTACTGGTGTAGTTGTAATTCGATTGGCGATTGTGGTAAGCATAACGGGGGCGATGGGGCGATACCACTCCCTTTTTTTGATTTTTTGACTCAGGTGTTTTGCTAGTAGAGTATCATTCGGTAAAGCTATCAAGCTTCTATTACCTAAGGCACGAGGTCCAGTCTCAGCCATTCCGTTACAGACCCCCAAGATGCTTCCTCGGAGTAGTAATTGAGTTGTTGCCTCTATCGTAGCATCGCTGATCGGCACTGCCTTATCCTCTATTCCTAGGTTATTCAAATAGGCTGTATGAGGGCGAATCGTATTACCTTTCCGAAGCTCAAGGAGACAGGCTGCGCCCAGACTTAGCCCACTATCGTTACAACAAGGGGGAATAAATACCTCTTGAAAGAGACCGCTCTCGATGAGCGCCGTATTAGCCACGATATTCAGAGCACAGCCCCCAGAGTAATAGAGATATTGTGCGCGGGTTTGATGTTGCAAGGCGCTAATATGTGCGATGAGCTTCTGCGTAAAAATATCCTGTAGTGTGGCGGCAACATGCTGCCAAAAGTCGTGTTGATTATCGAAACTATCAACCTCTACTCCGAGTTCTTTCCGTGCCGAGGCTACAATCTCAGCCTCTTTGTGCCAATACTCCTTGAAATAGTTATGTGCAAAGAGCCAGTGTGCGATACCTTCGTCATACCGCCCCCACGAAGCATACCCCATCAACTTACCTGGAACGCTGTTGTGTTCTCCATGATTAGCTCCTATGATCGCAAAGGATAGGGCATTGTCGTTGAAAAAATTGGCTAGGTATTTCATCTCCCACCCATACTCCAGCAACTGTAGCTTTCCTTGATGAAAGTGAAAGGCGGAGAAATTGGATAGACTCGCAGCTCCATCAAAATGGATTAACAGGCTGTTTTCTCTAAACGAACCATAGAAAGCGATATTGGAGGCGATGTGTGCAAGTTCATGCGAACAGTTGTAAGCACAGAGCGTACGCCCCTCCCAGTCGGAGTATTGATAATAGGCTTGTGCTGGCTCTAGCGCCTCCCCAAGGGCTGATAAAATAGGAGCTTCAAAGCGAAGCTTCCCACTCTGAGATATGAAAGCATTCCCTACAAAAGCATTGACACTGACGAGATCGAACTCCTCTGGCAATGCAAGGAGTCCCAGACCAACCAATTCTTCCAAGAAGAGGTCTAAGCGATTGTCATACTTGCGCCTAGTATAACGCTCTAGTTGTAGATACTGGCAGACTTGACCATCCTGCATTAAGCAGAGATTATGATCATGGATATAGGCTGGGAATTCTAGGCTATTTCTATCCTTGATACCATAAATCGCAAGAGTGGCTCTAGCCATTGCTTAGCTTCTGTTTGAGTTTTTGTATTTGAGACTCTTCTAAACCACACCAACTAAGATAGGTTTCTATGCCCCCGAACTCCGCTATCTGATCAAGAACGATACGGATGCTACTTACTTTTGTATCTACCTCGCTGGCAAGATAATCTTGAATTACCTCCTGCTCACTAGCCCCCGCGAGTAGCTCCAGCATTGCCGCCACTATGCCCGTACGATCCTTTCCTGCAAAGCAGTGTATTAACACCGCCCCTTGTGCTTCTAGAATAGCCTGCATTATGCGACAGATTTGCTCCTTACACCCTACAACGAAAAAACGATACGCTATTTCAAAACCACTCCCCCTGTAATACTTCGATTCGATAAAACTTTGTGGTTGTGCCCAAGCATCAAGGTCGCCCAACACATAGCTGCGTCCTTCCAACAAACAAGGCTGATATAAATCGCCCTCTTCTGGACGGAAGCATATTTGTCGCCCGCTACCCTCTTTATCAAGAGCGCGTAAATCGATTATTGTGGTGACATGATGCTTATTCAACAATTCGAGCGCATTCTCTGGTTCGCGAACCAGACTCAGGGAAGAAGAACGGTAAATGCGTTGGGGAGCGATGCTGGGAATATAGCGCGCTAGGTCTCGGAAGTTCCAAAAATAGTCCCGCCT
>CAUVMY010000147.1:0-4633 GCA_963552845.1 uncultured Bacteroidia bacterium | reverse complement strand
ATCTGTTCGTACGTTGCAGTTACTTGTGCAGTACGTAGCAGATCTGATGAGGCAACGAACTTCAACCCACGTTTACTCAGATCGGCTTTTACTTGCTCGGCAGTTACACCATTGAACCAAACAAGATTAACCTTCAAATTATCGCCCTCTAAGGTCCATTCTGGAGTCTGACCTTGCAACAAGCTATGTACTACCTTCCACTCACCACGAATAGGTACTACAGAACGCAAGCCAGTTCCCTCAAAATCGCTCGGACGACTACCAGGCGTCACTTTAGCATAATAGGCGTTAGAACCTAGGTAATCGCCTAACTCTACTCCCTTTTGCTTCAACGTCTCGAATGCAATCTTTCCAGCTGCAAATTGCACCAATACATTAAGACGTTCCCCAGTAGGAACTCCCAATTCTAGACTAGAAGTCTTGTGTCCGCGTACTTTGGCATGTACGTTCGCTTCTAGGTAAACCTCACGGTCTCCAAAGCGGACAGGCTCTTGAGCATGGAGAAACCATCCAACACTCAAGAAGAGTAACGATAATAGAACTCTTCTCATCTGATCTTTTTTGATTAGTAAAATATACAGTTCCTAAGTTAGGGCTTTTCATCAATATTGAAGAGGAAAAAGCAAAATAGCGCTTATCCAAATGATAAGAGGAAGATGAAAAGCAAATACGTACTCGTTAAGCACGTTTTAGGATTAAGAGAAAAGACCGATCAGAACCTTTTGAGTCTATCGCAAAAGGCAACTAATCAAAAATAAAATAGGAAATATCGCAACGTTCGTACTGAAACGCAGTACGAATTCAACCCAAGACAGTCTAATTGCTGGGTTAAAACATTTGACGCTAATAAATAGTCGCTAACGCTTAGTAGTGTGCGCTGTTGGAGTAGTTATTTCAACTCCCACCTTCGGACACCAATTGTCAAAAGGACAAGTGGCACACATAGGCTTACGTGCTACACATATATACCTTCCGTGCAGTATAAGCCAATGATGTGCTCTGCTCCAATCTTCGCGGGGAATGCGGCTAGTAAGCTGTTTCTCGGTATCCTCAGGTGTACGCGCTCCCTCTGTAAGAGCTAAGCGTGCCGCAACACGATGAACATGTGTATCTACTGCAAGCGCTGGTACGCCAAATGAGATAGAAAGCACTACACTAGCACTCTTGTGCCCCACCCCAGGTAATGATTCGAGTAACGAGCGCTCTGAAGGGACTTCGCCGCCAAAATCGACAACTAGTCTTTTACCTATCCCTTCAAGATACTTTGCCTTCGCGTTAGGGTACGAACAGCTTGCTATGTAGGGTAAAATATCCTCCCAGCTAGCTTGCGCCAATGCCCGTGCATCGGGATAACGCTGAAAAAGTGCAGGCGTAATCTTATTTACACGTACGTCAGTACACTGCGCCGAGAGTACGACAGCAAGCAACAACTCGTAGGGAGTACGATAATGCAACTCGGAAATAGGATCGGGCTGTACTTCGCGAAAGTAAGCACAAACCCTATCAACGTTGGCTTGGCAAGACAAAACAAAGAGGATCTAGTCCCGAAATAGTTATTTTATGCGCGTAAACAGACGCCGCCAACGAATATTGAAGGGAAACGTTCGCCCTTTCTCCGTAGAGAACCAGACGAGCACCGCTTTACCCACTACGTGATCTTCGGGTACAAATCCCCAGAAACGGCTATCCAACGAATGATGTCGGTTATCTCCCATCATAAAGTAGTAATCCATCTGGAAAGTATACGTAGTGGTTTCTACGCCATTTATAACATAAATATCGGGCTTTTGATATACGGTATCAGCCTCTGTAACAGTTTCACCAGTACGAACTTCAAGCGTATTATGCTCATACACCTCTATGATACGGCGATAAAGTGGGAGACTCTCACGGTTCAAAGCAACCGTAACACCTTTGGCGGGAATAGTAACAGGTCCGAAATTGTCTTCTGTCCACATCCTACCATCGTGTGGGAAAATATAACGCCCCATCAACCCGTAATCCGTATCGTTGAACTGCTCTATAGAAACCACGTTAGGAAAATGTTGGAGCGTATCGCGCACCTTCTGCGTAAGAGGCATCAGATAAAGGTTAGTTAGCGAGTTGTAGAGTCTGTCTTCCTCGTAAATACCAAATTTGTCTAACGTGCGCGAATTGATGGGCGTGCCATTCGTTTGCACTTCGTAGTTATACTGCACATCGGGGAAATGAGGTTGTGCTTGTCCGTTTACATACACTTGCCCAGCGCGCACCTCAAGCACATCACCAGGGATGGCTACACAACGCTTAATGTAATTTTCTCGCCTATCTACTGGGCGTACCAGTAGTTCGAACTCTTGCTTAAGACGTTCCCGCCCCATATCACGTGCCAACTGGTAATAGCTCCTATCCTGATACCCTACAACCACAGTGTCCCCCTCAGGGAAGTGAAATACTACCACGTCATTTCTCTTTACATTCCCTAATCCTGGACGACGATCATAAGACCACTGCACAGAGCTTACAAAGGAAGGCGTATGGTCAGTTAGGGGTAATGTATGATGTGCAAATGGGAAAGCTATAGGGGTATTAGGCATCTTAGGACCATAGCTTGCCTTGCTCACAAAAATGTAATCCCCTACTAGTAGGGTCTTCTCCATAGAGCCAGAGGGTATAACAAAAGCCTCGAATAGCAAAAGACGGATTAACGAAGCCACAACTACGGCAAAAAGTATGGCATCAAACCATTCAACCCATGCTTTCTGTTTCTTAACCCCCTTCTTGCGCCAGAAGAACCAGTGCACCTTGCGTGTGATATAGTGATCGAAAACCACTATAAGACCGATGAGCCATAAGTAATGCCCCGTCCAAATCACTACAAGTAGATAAAGTAATGTGACAAAGGCGAAACGGACGAACCGATTGCGGTAGAAAGCACGCAGACGCTCTAGCATTAAAAGATTTTTTTACTGTATGCAAAAATAGCGCTTTTCAATAGGTTTTGTTGTAGTGTCGCTCGCCTGATCAGAAAGACAATGATGGACGATGTCCGAAAATTCTCATTAAGCTTTTCCACGTCTGCGAAGAAAACGTTTGCACTGTGCCGCACGATCATATCCCAGCATGATGCCGAGCATAAAATCTTCTTCGTCAGTTAAATCACTCAGCGAGGCACTATGAAAGCCTCGTACTATTTCTACGCAGTCAGGGTTGCCAAAAAAAACATTCATGCGATGGTCACCAACGGGCTGTATACAAAAACTAATGTTACGCAATACGAGCGAGCGTTCCACTAAATCGCGCTCATCATTATTCATTGTATGCAAAACAAGGCTTCGTAAACCCTTATGATACTCGTATATGTGGTGACAAAGGATCTTAAAATCGCTACTAACGGGAGCTTGTATCGCCTCTTTTGACATGGGAGGTATCTTGCTTAAAACTATGGTAAAAAAAGTGCCCAATCAAAAGACTGGGCACTCAATGTACTCTTTAACCTAAGAGAAAAACATCGCCTCTGGCTAGCAATGCACACGTGCCCTGCCAACAGAAGATAAATTGATTACGCGAACTGTTTCTTAAGCTCTTCTACCCAAGCATTTATACGACCTTCCGTCAGGTTATCTTGGTTCATTTGGTCTAGTGCAAGCCCAACAAACTCGTTACCATCCTTCGCCTTAGAAGAGTCGAATTCGTAACCATCAGTAGATACAAAACCAACTACTTTGCACCCCTTGCCTTTAACCTTCTCATAGAGCTCTCCCATACCATCGCAGAAGGTGTCGCCATAGCCAGACTGATCGCCAAGACCAAACAGAGCAACAACCTTACCCTTCAAATCTACACCAGCAATACCCTCAGCGAATTCTAGCATATCGTCCTGCAAATCGCCAACACCCCATGTAGAAGTTCCGAGAATGATATTTGTAAACTCCGACATCTTAGAAGGTTGTGTCTCAGCTACGTTGAAAACTTCAGCGTTACCGATCTTATCCTTCAACATGTTCGCAACTTCTTCTGTATTGCCTGTGCTTGAGCCAAAGAAAATTCCTACCTTTTCCATTACAACTTTTTGGTTTATAAGTTTCACAAAGATCGTAGGTTATAACTTACCACACAATCACCAAAAGTGGCTATTTTTATTCTTATCATATCTAAATATCAAAAAAAAGCGTAGCTCCATCACGGAGCTACGCTCTAATACCTAATGAAAAGATTTCTAATTTTTTATCACACGTAGGGTACGCGCCTGCCCGTTGGGTGCAATGAGTCTGAGAAGATACAACCCGCTAGGTATATCGCGCGTATCAATGGAAGTTACATCAAACAGGACACCACGTCGTACCACTACCCCCTGCGCACTAATGAGTTCGTAAACTGCATCAGTAAGGTTATTCTCAACAACAATCGACAGCTCCCCACCAAAGGGATTCGGACGCACTAAAGTCCCATTGAAAGGTCGTCCTTCCTCAATTCCAGTATTCGGATTGGTGGGATCAAGTTCAAACGAAGCATCGAGGAGGATATCTGTATCCACGCGTATCGTAGCTTCATAGCTCGTCACATTCCCAGTAAGGACAGATCTCCCGTTAACATAACAATTGCGAATACGGTAGCCAGTTGCAGCAGCAATAGTGTATTTTACATAATCGCC
>CAUVMY010000146.1:0-4649 GCA_963552845.1 uncultured Bacteroidia bacterium | reverse complement strand
AAACCAAAGATACGCTCGATAAGGCTTTTGACTGGAGCCACTGGCGGCTTGAACCAATCGACCATATGGTCTCCTAATCCAGGAGTTTCGGCATGCTCTAAAACCGAGTAACCCGAGATTTTCCCCTCGGTATCAAATCCGAACATTACAGAGATTCGCCCACCAAAGCCTTTAGGCGAAAAACTTTCTACTGCCGTTCCAACCCATTCGCCATCTTTTTTTGCAGAATAAAGTACCAACTTGCCGCCATCTACTTCTTGCTCAATTTTTTCGGTTGTCGGATCATTATTGAAATCGGGAAGTACATCTTTCAATGCAGCAATGACCTTCTCGCTTTTGGCTTTAGCAATTGGTTCCTGTGTTACGTAGTTCATCCCTCCTAATCCGATCGCAGAGAGCAAGGTAATAACTAGCAGAGTAACTACAAGATTTTTCAATGTTGAAGGTTTTGCCATCTTATTTACCTCCTTTCTTATGACCGAATTTTCTCGGTTTCATATATCGATCTATTAACGGAACAAACGCATTCATGATGAGGATAGCAAACGAAACGCCTTCTGGGTATGCCCCCCATGTACGAATAACTACAGTAAGAAGCCCTATACCGCATCCAAACACGAGCATCCCCTTCTTTGACATTGGCGATGTGACGTAGTCTGTAGCCATAAAGATTGCTCCCAACATCAAACCACCGACCAGTAATTCCACAACAGGATTTGCATATACTGCGGGATTCACCAAGTAGAAAATTCCCGAGAATACAAATACACTTGCGAAAATAGCAATCGGAATATGCCACGTAATTACTTTACGGAAGAGAAGATAAACAAAACCCAATAACAACGCGACAGCTGATACCTCCCCGAGCGAACCGCCCATCTGTCCGAAAAGCATATCCATTGTGCTGGGGAGATGCTCTAGCGGAGCACCAGTCTTGATCGCCGCTTTCATTACGCTGAGAGGCGTTGCACCAGTAACCGCGTCTAAATATTGCATGCGCGATACAATTGGTGTCGGCCATGTAGTCATCTGAACTGGGAAAGAGACCAACAGGAAAGCACGTGCAAAAAGTGCAGGGTTAAACAGGTTATTACCCAAGCCTCCGAAGCTAACCTTTCCAACTCCAATAGCCATAAGTGCCCCTATGACAATTATCCACCACGGGAGGTTGGAAGGCACATTCATGGCAAGCAATAGACCAGTTACCAGAGCAGAACCATCTGAAATGGTCAACTCCTTCTTCTTCATAACAAAGCGCTGCAAAAGGAACTCAATACCCACGCAGCTGACAATTGAGATCAGGGTAACTATCAGCGCACCTATCCCAAAGAAATACAACCCTACTAACCACGCTGGCAGCAGAGCTATCACAACGTCCAACATCAGACGGCGCGTCTGAAAAGCGCCATGGAGATGCGGCGATGGAGCTATTGTCAGTGTATTACTCATTTCTCTATTACTCTCAAATTCTTTTCTAAAGGCACGCAACTTTTACTTCTTAGGAGCACGTGCACGGATCATTGCTCCCGTCATCCCTTTACCGAGACGTATGAAGTCTAGCAATGGCAAATTTGCGGGACACGTAAAGCTACAACAACCACACTCAATACATGACATGATGTCTTCACGCTCCATCCATTCAGTATCGCTTCCTTGTCCCAACTTATACAAGAGCCATGGTTCTAGTCCCATAGGACAGCCTTGTGAACATTTAGAACAACGAATACACACATCGGCTTTTTTGCGCTCTGCCATCTTGTTGGGAAGAACGAGCACACCCGAAGTCCCTTTTGTAACAGGTGCATCTATGTTTTTCAACGCCTTTCCCATCATAGGACCACCACTAATCACCTTTCCAGTGTCTTCAGGTAATCCTCCTACTGCTTCCAACAATTTGCTAATAGGCGTTCCCACTCTCACCATAAAGTTGCCTGGCTTGGTTAAGCTAGGTCCCGTCACAGTAACTACACGCTCAAACAGAGGTTTATGCTTCTGTACTGCCTCGTACACTGCGAATGCTGTGCCTACGTTCTGTACCACACAACCTACATCAATAGGAAGCTTGCCTGCAGGTACTTCGCGCTTAGTAACCGCCTCTATAAGCTGTTTTTCTCCTCCTTGCGGATATTTCACAATAAGAGGCTGGATCTCAATCCCTTCGAAGCCCTTCGCCTTTTCCATAAGAAGCGAAATAGCATCCATCTTATTGCGCTCGATACCCACCACCGTTTTCGGATTACCGAGAGCTTTACGAAGAATGGAGATACCTACCAACAGTTCTTCTGGCTTTTCTAACATCAGACGGTGATCCGAGGTCAAGAAAGGCTCGCACTCAACACCATTGATGATTAGATACTCAGCTGTCTTACCTGGAGGCACAGAGAGTTTCACATGGGCAGGGAAAGTAGCTCCTCCCATGCCGACAATTCCTGCTTGAGAGACAAGGTCAATAATTTCCTTAGCCTCTAGATTGCATTCGCGTACGAGCGTCTCACTTCTGTCTATTTCAGGCATCCACTCATCGCCCTCTACTGCGATGTAGATCGCAGGCTTAGGATAGCCTGAAGCATCCAATACCTTGTCTATCTTGGTAACAGTACCACTCACGGAAGAGTGGAGTTGTGCGGAAACAAACCCAGTAGCCTTGGCTATTGGCTGTCCTACGAGTACCTTGTCACCTTTAGCAACGAGTACTTCTGAGGGAGCCCCCAAATGCTGCGATGCCATGAAGACCATCTCCGTACCGATCGGGAATGTCTCAATCGCCTTTCCGCTCGTTATCTTTCCTTCTGGCGGATGCACGCCGCCCATTCTAAATGTCTTAAATTGCATGAGCTAACCCCCTAAATATTCTTCATTCACCGCGATTAAGCATTCTTTTCCGTATTCTCAGCCGCTGTTGTAGCTTCAGCTGTAGCCACATTCTCATTCGCTTCAGATTTTAGTGGCTCTGCTGGCGCATTCGCGGGTGTTACTGACGTAGCCGCTGGTGTTTTCGGTTCACTTTTCACAACACGCGGAGGGAAATTGACCTCCCATATAGCACCTGTAGGACACACAGCTACACACTTACGACAGAGCTTACATTTCTTGAAATCGATGTAAGCGAGATTATTTTCAACTGTAATTGCGTCAAATGGACATTCCTTCTGACAGCGCGCACAACCAATACATGCAACACCGCATGCCTTCTTGGCAACTCCCCCCTTCTCTTGGTTAATACAGGAGACGAACACGCGGCGATCTTTCACATTTTTCGTACGTAACTCTATGACATGCTTTGGGCAGATCTTAACACACGCCCCACACGCCGTACACTTGTCTTGGTCTACTACTGGGAGCTTACGCTCGTTGTCTATATGTATGGCATCAAACTCGCAGACCGTAACACAATCGCCCAAGCCAAGACAACCCCATGAGCATCCCGTATCTCCATTAAAGAGATTGTTCGATACTCGGCAAGAGGTCGCTCCATCGTAGTTTGCTACACTCGCGCGTTCCTTGGGAGTGCCTGCACAACGAATTACTGCCAGCATAGGAGCTTTTGCTTCTGCAGTACGCCCCATAACAGCAGCCACTTTAGCCATCACATCATTACCACCGACAGGACAGAAAAAACGTCCCAAATCACCTTCGTCTGCCTTAACGTATGCATCGGCAAAACCGCGGCAACCAGGGAATCCGCATCCTCCGCAGTTAGCGCCAGGTAGTGTTCCTTCTACTTCGTCGATTCTCGGATCTTCTTCCACCTTGAATTTCTGCGAGACAAAGTACAACAAAATGGCCGCTAAAAGCCCTATGCCCACCAAAACAGCAAGCGTTAACCCAATTGTATTCATAGTTTACTCCTATTTCCTCTCAGACGTTATTGTAAACGAAAAACGCCGTGATAAACGGCTTCGAAACCAATACAGCATCAGATAGTAGACGGCAAGTATCCCCAGCATAGAGAGCGCCATCAGTAGTTCGCTAAAACCTAGAAGATTGAAAGTTACCAACCCCGCCATCAACAATAGGAAGGGAAGTACATATCCCAAAAATATTGCAAGGTATCCCTGCGCATTGCGTACGGACACAAAAACGTGGTCGCCGACCTTGAGTTCCTCGCCATCAGCCACACAAGCGTCTATTTCATAGAGTTTTGTATCGCCCATACCACAAGCAGCCTTAGCATGACACGATGCACAAGCCGATTCATTGATAAACTGAACTCGCGCCCGAGTGCCATGCAACGCCACGATGACACCCTGCCGATTGGTACAAGATTTCTTATCCATGACTTTCATTGCAAAAATAGATCTTTCGTTACCCTCTTAACCGCCTAGTCTTAAGGATGTTCGTTATTTATAACTAGTTTAGTATATATTAGTACGTTAAGTGGTTTACAATCAGAGAATTCTGAGTATTTTAGAACTGATTTGAATGCCAATTTCAAACGATTCCACAAAAGCAGCAAGCAATTTCGCGTCTCATGCGGAGGCTTTGTCAAAACTCTCTGGATATGTACTTGAGAAATGCAACGCTCGTTTTCGGTCGTATCTCGCAACGCCTCTAAAACACATTGATAATCAACGCGTATTAAGGTGTGTTGCCCTGACAGGGCGCATAAGAGTTAAGAGTTAAGAGTTAAGAGTTAAGAGTTAAGAGTT
>CAUVMY010000145.1:0-4652 GCA_963552845.1 uncultured Bacteroidia bacterium | reverse complement strand
TCCAGATTTTCAACCCCTTTCAGCGCATCAAGCTCAGGGAGGAAGTGAGCCAATAATCCCGTTCGTTCGAGCAAGAAAAGTCCTTCCGAGGGCTTAGGCGAGAGAAGAATTTTATTAAACTCGTCCACAATACGCTCGCTGGAAACGATTTGTATTCGCTCTGCATACTGGCAAATGGCATCAAAGACGTGCGGCGCAATAGAAAAGCCCAGCTGCGAGGCAAAACGAACAGCGCGCATCATGCGCAATGGGTCGTCGTCAAAAGTTATGCCAGGTTCTCGCGGAGTTACAATTTTACACGCCTCAAGGTCATGCTGGCCACCGAACAGATCAATTAGTTTCCACTCTTCTTTTGGCGTTAGCGACATTGCGAGCGCATTGATGGTAAAATCCCGACGCTGGAGGTCTTCCTCCAGTGTACCATCTTCCACTATGGGTTTGCGAGAATTGCGTCGATACGACTCTTTACGTGCACCGACAAACTCAATCTCCATACCTTCAAAGTGGAACTGTGCTGTACCAAAATTCTTGAATACAGCCACCTTATCTACGCCCAAAGTTTTAGCGACGGCATTGGCGAATTCAATTCCCCCGCCTAGTGTTACAAAATCTATGTCGTTGTTGGGGCGTCCTAACAACATGTCGCGCACATAGCCGCCTACCAAGTAGACAGGTCTGCCTAGTTGTGATGACACGGAATGTACGGCACTGAACAGCCGAACTTCATTGTCAGAGATGACTGTGCTTTCCGATATATTCGGAAAATGGGTTGGAAAGAATTCGTTACCCTCCATACTCGCCCTCCTTTGCTAAAAAAGTAGGAGAGATGAGGGAAAAAAGTATCTAGCAGTTAACACAAAGCGTCTCTTTCGGCTAGAAACAATGACGATTACGGAAATCTAGCATTTTCAGAAGTGCTATTGCCACTTCTTGCCCTTTTCGACTGTGTGTACCATCTGCTCGCTCGAGCGCTTGTTGACGCGTATTGGCAGTAAGTACTCCAAACATCACTGGAAAAGGAACACCTGAACAGGCTGTTTGCTCAATTGCATGAGCTACTGCATCTGAAATAAATGTGAAATGCGGTGTATCACCTTGTATTACACACCCAAAACAGATTGCACTGTACGACCTACGATCGCGTGGTTCGGCTAAAGTAGAATTTAGTGGACCGTAGAAGTACATGCTAACGGCTTGCGGTAACTCGTAGCAGCCAGGTACTTTGATGATCTCTACCTGTCGAACTCCGTGCTCTACAAGCACATTTACAGCATCATTGACCAACATCTCAACGATGTCACTATGCCATTCTGCCGCAAAGATGATGACGCGTTCTTCGGGGCGAACGATAAAATCCTTTTGCGACGTATCAAAGGCTGTAGACTTACTCATCACAAAACTATTGTGAAAAGAGAAGAGAGTAGGAGAATGCTTACTTCCCTAGTACCTTTACACGCTCGATAAATTTATCGATATCGCGTGCTTGAGCGCTGCGAGGATACGAATCTTTAATCAGCTCATAATCGTTGAGCGCTTCGCCCCACTTTGCCATACCCTCGTATAGCAAGCCCCGCTTTAAGAGGAAAATAGGCGTTGTAAGACCGTTTTCGCGGTAATCTATTGCTTTACTGTAGTAGGATAGCCCCGTGGGAACATCGCCTTTTTCCACATAGCAATCGCCTATTGCTCCAAGTGCTACGGGTGCCAGCATCTTATCCTCTAGGGAATAATCCTTCAGATACTTGATAGCATTGTCCAAATCGCCCAATTCGCGGTAGCAAATGCCCGCATAATAGCGACTCAGGTTGCCCATCTTCGTGCCCGAATAGTCGTCTAACAATTGCAAGAAGCCCAGATTGTTCCCGTCGCCGTTGAGAGCCACTTGGAACGAGTCTTTACCAAACTGTTGTTCTGCATAGAAGGCTTGCACCTGTGCCTCTAGTTCGCGCGGCTTCGAATACAAGTTCGAATAAGCAATGTAACCGACCACCAATAGTACCAGTACTGCTACTCCTATCAATAACCACTTGCGGTTCTTTTCCAAGTACTGTTCGGTATGCGTTAGGGCGTTTTCAATTGACTCTACGCCCTTAGGCTGCTCTTCTACCTTCTGATTCCGTGCCATTGTACAACAATCTTCTTATCTCTTTGTATTTCCGACGTACAAAGGTAATTTAATTTTATGTATTCTAATTTGTTCCTGCCCTATTTTGCGGCACATAGTATGGGAAACTCGATACCCATATACTTCGAGGCAAAATACAATAGCTCGATCTGTGCCTCTGGTTCGCATGATTCTGAAGAAAAGAGCAAAAAAGAAAGGCGATGCACAGTGCGTACATCGCCTTATTAGCTTATCTAGCTAAGAACAGCTTTACAACTGCTCAGAATATTACGACCACAGGAAGAGAATTCCGATGATGGCAAAAAGCGGGAGCAAGATAATGAGGGAGAACTTATACATATAAGCAAAGAAACTCGGCATCTTGATTCCTTCAGCCTCGGCAATGGCTTTTACCATAAAATTCGGACCGTTGCCGATATAAGTCATAGACCCAAAAAGTACGGCTCCCATAGATATGGCTTTTAACAGTATTTCTGGAATTCCAGCTACGTAGGGTGCATCGGCTATTTGTGGCAAACCAGAGGCAACCGAATGGAAAGCAAGTGCCGTTGGGGCGTTGTCTAGAAAACCAGAGAGTGCGCCTGTCGCAAAAAAGAAATGGAGAGGCGAATGTAAGCCCATATTAGCAGCGTGTTCTTGCAGGAAGATCAGCGCAGGTGTCATGGTTATGAAAATCCCAATGAAAAGGAATGCTACCTCGAGGATCGGATCCCAAGTAAAGCGGTTGGCTTCTCTTACTTTTCTCTTTGTGGTGATGAGCGAGAGGATCATCATCAGGATAATTGCTCCTTCACGCAAGAACTTCCAGTAGGGACTTCCTGTCTTGATAACTTCAATGTATTGTTCGTTGATAAATGCGACGGAGGCAACTATCCCGAGCAACCAGATGAAGTTTACCGACCCCTCCAAACGTAAGGGCTTTACTTCGGTTACATCGCGCGCAATGTCTTTTACAGACTCTTTTGCGTAGTTGATGCGGTCTATAATGTAGTATGTTGCAAGCAACACGAGGTCTATGATAAGCGCTTCCGGAGCAAGTTTCAGGAACCATGTAAACGGAGCACCACGCAGATAGAGGAGGAATAGTGGCGGATCGCCAAGCGGCGTTAATAGACCGCCCGCGTTCGCAACAATTGCAATAAAGAAGAGCACAGTGTGCACCGTATGCTTACGTTGTTTGTTCGTCTCAAGAACGGGACGAATAAGCAACATAGCAGCCCCCGTAGTCCCCATAAGTGAAGCAAGAATAGCACCAATACCGAGAAAAAGCGTGTTCACGCCTGGTGTAGCGCGTATGTCGCCACTAAGACGGATTCCCCCAGTTACGGTAAACAGACCTCCGAGCAGCAACACAAAGGGAATGTAGTCAAACACGACCTGATGTTGCAGTTCGTGCCCGAAGCCTTGTGTAACTAGGATGATTGCCGTCGGAATTCCTAACACCAACGCTACAATGAGCTTGTTGATGTTCTTCTCCCACCAATGACCAGCCACTACAGGCCCTATGGCAATTGATAAAAGCATTAAAACAAATGGTATCAGCAAAAATGCCGAAACCTCATGAGCTATTGGCTCCATCTATCTAATGTATGATTGTTATTGTTTATGCAAACCTATTCCTTGGGCTCTGCCGCAGCCTCCGTCTCAGTTTGGGGAGTATTGGCAAAGTCGCGAACACCAAAGTTTACCAAAATAAGAAACCACTTGAAGGCTTTCATGATATCCTTGTCGTGTACCTTCACTTCGTGATAATTGGGCAAAATCTTAGCATATAATGCCCGAGCTTCTGCGGTATTCGTTTTCAGGTCTAGAGCCTTTATTTCTTCTTCGTGAGGGAGCATAGCAGTGAAAACGTCTGCCAAAGGCATGTCTTTGCCGTGCATGAACATGGCAATATCAGCTAACGAGCTTACTTTGCTCATGAGCGGAACCGCAAAACGAGCTCCCCCTTCTAGGGGTTCAACCACAAAGCCGTGTTTGCTTTTAGCTACGAATTTGTAGAGCCCAGACTTTCCTGTAATTGCCAAAACTTCTTTCAACTCCATGACCTACTTTTTTTATACTAGCCGCAAAATTAGGTAATAATACTGTTCCGCATAGTTCTTTGAAGGAGGAGAAAAACACTCATAGACAAAGCACAGGCGCGAAGCGACTAAATGCACTTGCGATATTGCTCGGTACAAGAATTTATCGGTATACCAATGTGAAAGGTGGCGTTCTACAAATCGCCCTATCAGTTTATTTCTTTTGTGGTAGCTTCTTCGATGCCTGTTCAATACTTTTTTCGTCGTTTGCTACTTTACGTTCCAATTTCTTAATGTCTTCAGCGGGCGGTAGTTCCTCAGGGCGAATACCACGTTGTCCGAGCATTTCGCGTACCGTCTCGTTGTTCTGTACGTGTTCGTTTGTAATCTGCAACTCTCCTTGCAAATCTTTCTCTTCCACATTGTAGTTTGTCATCTCAGTTGCAAGGTTCTTAGCAGCAATCGTCAAGGTGGGGAGAAAATCTGCCAAAGGACGCGTACTT
>CAUVMY010000144.1:0-4667 GCA_963552845.1 uncultured Bacteroidia bacterium | reverse complement strand
AAAGATATTACACGAATAGGGCTTGGCAGCAACTGATAATAGACGAGCTCAAAGCCAAACGCCCTGTTTATTACGGGGGAACGTATCGTCCTAATACCAGTGCTGGTGCTCATGCTTTTGTGTGCGACGGTTACGATGGGAACGGCTACTTTCATTTCAATTGGGGCTGGGGCGGAAGAAGCAATGGCTATTTTGTACTCTACAAACTGAGTCCTGGTAGTATTGGTCTTGGGGGAGGTGCTGGGCATTATAGTTTCAATGCAGAAGCTATTGTCGGCTTTGAACCTATAGCAACTTATAAAGGCGATGAGGTGTGCGGGAATTATTTCTGCGAACACCTGTTTGTACCAGCCACGGAACCTTCGGAGAGTGACCAGAAACGTCCTCTCAAGGTGTTGGTACTGGGCTTGCAGAATGGGACATCTACCCCCATCTTAACCGCGCCAGCCCTTGCCGTAATGGATGTGAATGGCATAGAACGTTTTCGTACACAGTCGGAAGAAGTTCGTAAAATATACGATGACGAAATAATAGGCGGTGCTCCGATACTGCTAGATTTTAGTCACCTACCCGATGGTATCTATACATTGCAACCATGGGCATATATGGTAAAACAAAAGAAGTATGCCGCGGTGCGGATGAATGAGCTGAACAAAAGGGTGGTGACAATAGAAATCCGCAATGGGAAAAAGATAATTATGCACGAAGCGCCTCAACCGCGACTAGAAATTCAATGGAAAACGCCCGAATTGTATACAGATGTTACTAACCGTATAACGTTTACGGTGCGCAATACGGGAACTGGGACTTATTATTCGCGTTTACAAGCAGCCTACGGGAAGAGTGAGGCTGTGCCTAGTGTTCTCAAAAAGGACTTGATCGTAGATGAGTTCCTCTCTTTGGGTGTTGGCGACGAACGCACGTATACTCTTCCCGTTAAGGGACCGTTTGATGCGCAGGAACGCTATGTGCATTTCTTTTACGACAAACAAAATCGGTCTGACATTGAGATTGCCCCTGATGCTTTATCGTTCGTGCAAGTGGGTCATAAACCCTCTTTCACTCTAGGAGACGCAAATATGGAACTACTCGAAACCAATGCAACCAATGCATTGAAATCGGGGGAAAAGCTATATCTAAAGTTCCGTATTACAGCTCCTCCTAACAAAGGAGTAAATGTCCGATTGGAATCTTATATCTCGGTTGATGCGCAAAAAGACTATCGCGATTTAATGCAGATTATACTTTACCCTAATGAGAGTCAGGAAATTATATTAGAGAAAGATATTGCGCTTCCCGCGGGAAACTATTGGTTTACTATACCAACGAGCAGCTATGTAACAGGACTAAAGCAACCTTTCACGGTTGTTGGTGAAAGTAGCTCGCTGCCCATCCCTACCTACAACGAGCAGTCCCAACCTGCAATGGCTACCGTAAATGCTCCCACAATAGACCCTGTGTCGGGTGGTACTTGCACTATAGAGCGCACGGATGGGCTACCTCTTACCTTGGGAGAAAAAGTGCCCGTAGGCATCCTCCTGAAAATAGAGCGCCAAGCCAATGAGGGATGGGAAGAAGAAAACTTCCAAGTAACGGGAGCTGAGCTTCAAGCGGGTGAGAGTTATAAGGTTATTGCGGATGTATCGGTAATATTTAAGTTGAAGAAAAAGGAAGAGAACCCGCAACCGCCAGATACATACAAACTTTTAAGCCTTAGCAAGGTAGGAGAGGGTACTGTACGAGTATTGTCTAATGGACATCTGCTGGCAGAGGGCGAGACCATTGCAAAAGGGCAAAAGATACGAGTAATTGCTACTCCCAATACAGACTGGGAACTTCGCGATGGGAATATAATGGTGACCCCAGCTCAAAAGGGGGAAGGGGTGGCAGAGTGGTTACCGCAAGACAACTTCTCGGTTAAAGTAGTCTTTACTAAGAAGGAGCAACCTCCTCAACCGCCCATAAGTCCAGATGAAACTTACCAATTTCTTGGGTTGAATATAACAGGGCAAGGGACGGTACAAGTATTTTGTAATGGCGAGGAGGTAAAGCCACAGGGGAGAATTAAGCGCGGCGAACAGATAACGATAGAAGCTACCCCCGATGAGGGATGGGAAGCACTGCCTGCGAACCTGCGCGTAACAGCATCTGACAAGATCTCGGATTATGTATGGAAACCCAAAGGGAATTTTGTCATTGGCATGCTCTTTATGCAGAAGCCTCCTACGCCACAACCTCCCACACCCGATCCACCAAAGCCTCCTACACCAAATCCGCCTACCGACGTGAACGAAATGGCGGCAATAGATGTTGTAATAGCGCCGAATCCATTTGCCGAACAGTTGCGAATTTTAAGCAATGGGCTGGGCGAAGGGCGTTATGAATTGTTGAATGCACTAGGGGTAGTAGTGCATGTTGGTGCTTTGTACAATGGAGAAACGATTATTGCAACTGCAGAGCTCAAATCTGGCTTATATTTCTTACGAATAAAGAGTGCAGCAATGGACGCGGTGAAAACGTATAGACTAGTAAAACAATAGAAGACAAGGACGTTTGTTACAAACAATAGAAAACTAAATGACAAAGATCGCAGGCATCTTGTTTTTCTTGTGGAGCATGGGAGTAAGTTTATATAGCCCTGCCCAAGAAGTGAAATCGTTCAAACGTGTCGTTTTGGTAGAAGAGTTCTCTTCGAGTATTTGTGGGCACTGCCCGCGTGGTCATGCAGGGATGGAGCGGCTACGAATGCAGTACGGCGATGCTTTTGTGGGAGTTGCTTTGCACAGAAGCTCCACCGAGGATCCGATGTATCTTGCCCACTACGCAGACTTGAAGGTTGAAGCTACACCTCTATGCAAAATAGATCGTAGTGTAGAAAACTACACGCCAGAGGTGGCTAGTCTCGCTTTTGCTAGAGCATTGGGAACTCCTGCCAAAATCGGGATAGAACTGATTGGGACGCTAGACGAAGCGAATAAAACGGTAAATGTCTCAGCTACTATAGACTCGCAATTGGAAGGGCAGGCGGAAATAACATTTGTACTTGTTGCCGATCATTTAGTAGGGCAAACGCCCGATTGGTTACAAGCTAACTACATGGCAGAGGAGGTCTACCAAGGCGAGACAGACGATCCTGTGCTCAGATTTTACAAGGGGGGGAGCTGTGCGACCAATCCCTATACGCAGATATATGACGATGTGGCAATAACGAGTTCGTACGATAAAGACGGACATACACTTGTCCCGCCGCTCCATTTGCAAGTAGGGCAGAAAACAAAGAGTACGCATAGACTCGTACTTCCCACGAATGCTAAACTAATAGAGGCGCTGAAGAATTCAGAGCTTTTTGTAATAGCCTTTGTTACCGACGCAGCAGGTAGTGTTTTGAATGCGGCAAAAGTGCCAGTGAGGCTCATGCCTAAAGGAAGTGCCTTGGTTGTAGTGAATCAGGGTTTAATCAATGGTGAGATCATCGCTTTCCCCAGCGGGAGAGTGCAAGCGGGAGACAAGGTAAAGCTCACTCCTACACCCAACAAGGGGTATCAACTCAAAACAGGGAGTCTGAAAGTATATAGGGCAGATGGTATAGGGGAGACTCTGGAGGTAGAACAACGTGAAGGCGAGACCACGTTTATAATGCCTGCCTACAATGTAATAGTAAATGCATCTTTCGAGGTTGCGGACAATACGCAGAAAACGTACCAAGTAAAGATCGATGGTGATATAAAGCATGGAGCTATTGTTGTAAGTCCGATGCACGATGTTGCTGCGGGTACATTACTAACAGTAGAATTAAAACCTGTGAGCGGATATCGCTACAAAGGTTGTTCTCTGCGCTACTATAAGACCAATGCCCCTGGTTTGGTTGTACACTTGCCTAAAGAGACTTTCAAAATGCCCGATTATGACATCACGCTAACTGCCGATTTTGAACGAACGGGGAGTAGTGAAGAACAAGGTGGGCTGCCTGAAGCATCTGGCGATGGGACGGGAATTGTAGTAACTGATTTCGATAAAAGCTCTGTAGAGATAATTCCGAATCCCTTCGCCTCAACCTTGAAGTTAGTGCGTGATAATGATACCAACATTTCCGCACTGAGGTACGAGCTTGTAAATGCTCAAGGCCAAGTTGTCTGTGCAGGTATATTTAATGGGGGAGAAACGCAGATTGATACACAAAACCTTCCTGAAGGTTTGTACGTGGTACGCATCTTGTTACCAGATTTGGGTACTGGCAAAACGTTTAGAGTAATCAAAAAGTAGGTTGTTTAATTCTGTAAAGGGCGCTGTCGTCTAGGCAGCGCCTTTTTTATTGTGCTACTTACCCCCTTTAGCGCATTGTTTTTGCCTCTTGGATGGAGGCAAAAAATCTACTTCCGACTTGTTTTGTTCACTTTGCAGTAAAACGCTATCTGTATAAGAACCACGCTTTGTGTCGCCCGATGTCCATGCGTTGCGTTGTAATTTGCCTGTACGAGAGGTGCTCTACCTGCTTAGAAGGTATTTTAAGAGAAGGACGAGAAGAACAAGAAATGACAAAACGGGAAGTATTGAATAGCCTATCCAAAAGTTAAGCATCAATTTGTGTACAGGATAGGCAACAGTAACCGCATGTATAGCAAGAACCCCCATTGCTAAAAGGTTGTAGGGGCGCTCAGAGATCATTC
>CAUVMY010000143.1:0-4793 GCA_963552845.1 uncultured Bacteroidia bacterium | reverse complement strand
TATAGGGGCGCTTCACTTGGAGTGTCCCCTGTACGGGGTAGTATTGTGCCTTGAGAAACCCAAAGGGGAGGGAAAAGAAAAAACAGAATAGATAGGGAGAAAGAAAAAAGGGGAGGACTAATTTCTTTACAAAACACATTAGTCCCCCAAATTATTTCAGTTCACCGTTTAGGATTTGCGAAAATCTACTTCTTCAACAAATCGTCTAGAATAGCGGCTAACGACTCTACTCCAATACGCTTGATCACAATTTTATGGTTCTTGTCTAGCACATAAATTACAGGTGTGCTATAAATGTCATAATTGTCATGAAACCCCGTCTTACGATAAGGATCCCACACATTGATCCACCACTCAAGCTTGTGCTCTAATACATATTTCTGCCACTCTGGACCGTCACCTGTTGTCATAAAACCAATGACATGCAGTCGCTTTGGGTCGTACTTCCGCGCAATACTATCTATCTTGGGAACAGTTACCTTACAATGGCTACAACTGGGCTCCCAAAAGACAATAATTGTAGCATCCGCCTTATCCTTCGCCAACTCGAAGCTTTGCGCATTAAGAGTCTCTACCTTAAAGTTTGGTGCAGCTGCCCACAACAAATTGGGCTTTATATGAGCAACACGATCTTTCAATTTGGAAAGAAATTCTTCATCTACCCATGGCGTACGCCCTGCCAAATAATACTTGTCTGCAATATGTACAAAAACGGCATCCATTCCAATAATTTCAGAACTCTGATATTTGTTGAGTAGATAACTCGTCCAGAAACGGAATGTCTCCGTATTGAGATATGCTCGTTCCAGTATCTTATCACAGTACTTGTTTAGAGTATCAGGTATCTGAAGGATCATCTTGTCGAGGAAATGATTGACTTTAGGAAGCACCAACGGTGTACGTAGTAGGGAAGAGGAGGCTAGATTGATATTATCGAGATAATGCTCACTATTGTAGGTATAACTCCACATCCAGCGCGCTGAGTCTACATTCTTTACCGACGGATCTGGATGATATTCGGGGAGCGAAATAGGTATTGTGGCACGCACAAATTCTCCCAACACATCTTCGCCATGCTGCGCGAGCAATTCCTTGTGGTAAGCTTTCACTTCCGTATCTAAAGCCTTGTACTTCTCGCGGATCTCCTCTCTTTTTTTCTCTGTATTCGGATCACTGGTAGGGAGAGTTCGCACCAAACTGTCCTCCTTGCGTACACTCTCACCTCGTTGCTGCATTTGCCCCATGAAGGTCTGAAAATCCAAAAAGGCTTGTGTTAAAGGAGCACCGTCTACTTTTTGCGAACTCCGTGGATCAGACATATCCAAAGAAAAAGTGAATTTTTGCTGTTCACCTATCAACAAGTCAAGCGACTCTCCTGTTGGCAATAGGAAAAGATAAAGTCCCTTTGCAAGACTCGAGTCTTGCTTGAGCGTAGCATGTCCTCTGGCATCGAGTTTTGCTGTGTCTTGCACATAACGCCCTTCACCAAAGTAATAACCAAATATAATAGACGAATCGCGCAAACCATTCACCTGTAAATCAATTTTATACTGCGCATTTGCCACACTCCCTAGTGCAAAGAGTAGTGATAAAAACACTATTCGCAAAAAACTCTTCTGTAATGTCATTGTATCTCCACTATTTTACGAACTCCGTATGCAAAAATACGAAAAGAATAACCGCTTTTCTCCTCTTATGCGCCAATAGTACCAATGGGAACGACTAAGTCCCACCTTTTATTGATAACGCAGCAAAATACTGACAGGTAGGTGATCGCTGTAGCCTTCACGAAAACGAAGACCATAATAAGTTCGCTTAGGTCGTTGACCACCGTACTCCAAGTCAGGTTCAAAAAGAAAAGCAGGCAAACGCTCTTTAGCATCAGCTTGTAAACAGTACCCTGTGCCTTCACAAATGGCAGGCGATAAGAAGAACATATCTATCATCTGCCAGTCACCATTATACTGATAGGTAGGGTAGCGCTTGTAGGGCAATTGTGTGCACTGTGCAAGATTGATGAGTTTGCCTTGCAAACGGGCACTATCTAGAACAGGAGAAGCAAATGATTGGAAGATGACGTCATCGGGGGTAGTATTCATATCGCCCATTACAACAATCTTGGCTGCTACATCACGCTTACGTACCGAGTCGAGCACATTCTGTAATTGGTATGCTGCCGCATGCACTATCCGCCTTTCTGATGTAGCAGCAGATAATTTGGACGGCCAATGGCAGAGTACAAAATGAAGAGTATCGCTTTTTCCTACTCGGAAAGAGGCATACAACATCTCACGAGTAGGATACACAAGCGTATCATACTCCGAACGAACGCCTACCCATCTACAATTTCGGAAATGTAATAGCTCGCGCTGATAGAGAAGCGCAACATCTATACCACGATGATCGGGCGAATCGCGATGCAAGATGGACCATTTAGTATGGGAAAGCGGGGTACGATAAACCAATTCGTTAAGCGCACGACGGTCATCTACCTCACAAAGACCTATTATGCCAATAGCATCCCACTGTGCATAAGCTCGGAGACTTGCCGATATGGCTTGTGCCTTCTGCTGGAACTGTGAGATCGCGACTCGTTCAAGCGCAGAGGGCGTTGGTAACGTACTATCGCGCCAAACGGTAGGACACAAAAAGTTCTCTACGTTGTACGAAATGACAAGAAACTCTTTCGGCTCTTGTGTCATAGCCACAATAGAAAATAGCACGGATATAATAAGGATAAACGAACGCATCCGTAAGAATTTTGGTAAAAAGAAACGGAGTCAAAGAGCAAACCCCTCTGACTCCGTGAATCTCCTTGTCAAAATGATTGCACAAGGAAAACGGGAACTGACGATCTATCTATCGCCGTAGCCGCCGCGATGGTTACCACCTTCGCGAGGTGCACGTTCCTGTGCAACGTTTACCACGATGGTACGCCCCATGACTTCCGAACCGTTCAACTCGGTTATTGCGCGTTGAGCTGCCTGATCGTCAGGCATTTCTACGAATCCGTAACCCTTGCTACGCCCCGTCGCACGATCTTTAATAATACGAGCAGTAGTTACTTCACCGTAGTTAGAAAACAATGCGCTCAAATCGCCTTCCTGATAACGATACGGAAGACTTCCAACAAAAATGTTCATTTCACAAATAGAACTGTTAATCTTACAACTACCAAATGTAACACCGTATTTTTAATTAGTGCTTGAAATGTATCCCCTATATGCATTCCTTTGACTGAGGAGAACACATAATATGAACATTATCAGCAAATTATGTAAGTGATTATCGTGAAAACTTTTTTGTCTCAATGTGTAGTTCTTTCCCAATTTGAGAAGTTTTAGCGCACTAAACCGATCGAACAGACGAAACAAACAGACGAATTCTGTGGTACAAAGCATTTTATTTTGGGCTACCTTTGTTTCAGAATTACAAGCAGATACCGAACACAATGCCTACCTATATAGCCGCTGCACTCACTCGTATTCGTCAAACACTTCCCCCACAGGTCACCCTTCTGGCTGTATCTAAAACGCACCCCGTAGAAACAATACAAGAAGCATACGATGCTGGGCAGCGCTGCTTTGGGGAAAACAAAGTACAAGAACTTTTAGCCAAAGTTCCTCTTTTGCCACAGGACATAGAGTGGCATCTCATAGGGCATTTACAAACGAACAAAGTGCGCAGTGTTCTGCCCTACGTATCACTCATCCAATCGGTAGACTCATTGCGCCTCCTCAACACCATTGATACAGAGAGCGCTAAACTCGAACGCATCACTCGCATTCTCCTACAAGTCCACATTGCACAGGAGGAAAGCAAATTTGGCTTCTCTCTAGAGGAGATACGCACATTATTGGCAGAAAAAGCTTTTACACCCTACAAAAACATTCAGATTTGCGGTTTAATGGGTATGGCATCTCTCACCGAGAATAAGACACAAATACGCCGTGAATTTGACTCACTAAAAGCGCTGTTTGATGAAATTCGGAAGGACGAACTTCTACCTCTGTCTACCTTCGCCATACTCTCCATGGGTATGTCGGGCGACTATCCCATTGCTATAGAAGCTGGCGCAACCCTAGTACGTGTGGGGAGCAGCATCTTCGGTGCGCGGAATTACGAAACTAACTTGTAGCAACAAAAAGCCCCGTCAGGTATGATATTGAACCTAACGAGGCAAACAAAGACTGAGAGCAGAATTAGTGCAGCTAAGCTACCAATCCTCTTTGACGAGAATATTGCTGCCTTTACCCCTTATATGACCAGAGAAACTAAGAGGTAAAAGCGGAGACTCGCCACGATTGTAAACCACTTCATGCGGCTTTACTACTCTGAAAAGTTCTATATCATCTTCCATTCTTAACTCTCTAAATTTTGTATTCTCGTTCGCATACCCCTCTAGCTCTAGCGAATAGTTCAAGTAGGTCAAAAACAAATGTTGGCTCTCGTTCTCGTAAAGAGATACTATTTTTTCTGCATTAAAGGGAAGATCAGCACCACTGAAATCGCCCAATCGGTCTGGATACAATGCTATCTTTTTTAACTCTCCTGGCAAAAAAGAGATGAGCTCGCCCTTTTTATCTCTTGTAATCTCTTTAAGTGTCTCAAAATAAAGTTCCTTACTCGGAGATGTTTCAGGCTTTATCAGATATAGTAAAGGAATCCCTTTGTATATTGGATTGGGATGAAGGTCTATTATCTCTCGTTCATCATCTCTCGTAGTTTTCAATTTTTGAGCTCCAACAATCGCAAATTTTATTGTTTGATCGGATACGTTCTCCAATTTAAAA
>CAUVMY010000142.1:0-4817 GCA_963552845.1 uncultured Bacteroidia bacterium | reverse complement strand
CATCTGTTTTATCCACTCAAGATACGTGGCTTTAATTTTTGCAAGCGTCAAAACGGGTCGTCTTGCAGTTCTTTGCGAGTACTGTTTATCCTGAAATGAGGATAGATGTGCAGAGGCGATTTGTGTAAATTTTCCGACTTTTGTCTAGGGAATCAAAAAAAGCAAGCTAAATGAAAACACGAAATCTACTTTTTTATGTAGCAGTGGGCATTGCCCTAATTTTTGCTACGGCATGCTCTAAAGAGGATCTCAACAAAGCTTTGGATGAAACTTTGGAAGACGCGCTAGGGACGGAAATGCAGTATATAACTGGCGAATGGGAAGGCGATTACATCTTGAGTGTGAATGGCGAAGAGAAAAGCAAGGAGAAGGGGACTGTTAATGTGCGTACTTCCGATACAAAAGATGAGGTCATTTTTGATATACGTGGTATGCCCAATCTTCGTTTCAAGATTACGGGTAATAAATTGGGGATTGTGACATTCACGGCAGACATGAGTGGTCACTTCCTCGAAGGGAGTGCCATCTACACGCGGCAACTAAAGTGGTTGACGATTATATTAAAAATCTCGGAGAACGAAAAACTGACTTTTAACGCAAGCAGGACAGAGAAGTAGTAAACGAAACTTACTCCATTTTGCAATATGGGTGGGCTGCTTGGGTAAAGTGTACTCAGCAGCCCACAATTTTACAGGTTGCGTCCTGTACGTTGATATACCACAGAATGCCTTGAGGTGTTGGGTAGTCCAATTCGGTCAGTAGTGCCTTGTAACGTGCAATCTGCTTTTTGTGCTGCGGTTGTTCGTTGCCAAACTTAAAATCGATTACTACTGTACGATCTTCTAAAAATATGATACGGTCTGGACGTACAATTTTCCCACTCTTGTCCATAAATTCGTGTTCTACCCATGCTCCTTGTCCTTGCTCGTAGCAAACTCTTAACTCGTTCTGTTGCATAGAATCGCGAAGCATTGCTACAATTTGGGTAGCCTGTTCGCTTGTGCAAACTTTGTTGCGTGTCAGGTGTTCGGCGAGGAGACCGAGATCGTCGGTACTGTTTATGTTCATCATGAATTTGTGCAACAGTGTACCGAGGGTTGCTGCCTGACTACGCTTTAGTAGTTCATCGAAGGTAAGTGAGGCATCATCAAGTGCTTGCCTAACGCTGATCTGTATGTCTTGGAAGCGATCGTTGGTATTATATTGTCGTGAGCGTAATAGTAGAGTAGTTGTACTGTGTGGTGCTGATGGTAAAGCGCATGTATCTCCATAACAGAACATCTTTGGCTTCCCGTTTCTAGCTTCTTGTGCTGGGACGCTATGTGTAGCGCTAGTTATACTGAGGGTCTTAAAAGTTTTTTCGAGGGCTGGAACTAGGTAGCTTCCCAATTTATTAAAGGGTGTTTTACCTTCTTTTACCTCAGTGGTTACGAGATATAGGCGGTATTTTGCTCGTGTAAATGCCACATAGAGCAGGTTTAGTGCGTCTACTGCTGATAGATAGTATTCTTCCAACAGATTCTCTGCAAAATATGACGCAAAATGCGTTTTCTCATTCCCATGCGGAAGTCGGGGTAGTTTCTCCTTATCTATTTCCACGTTTTCAGCCCACATAAGCGCATTGTCGCTACTTCTGAAGAGTGAAAAGTCGATCTCTGGGCAAATGACGACTTCAAACTCCAAGCCTTTGGACTTGTGTATGGTCATTATGTTTACGGCATTTTCATTCGTAGGAGCCTCTATAGTGCGTCGGTTTGTATCTTCTTCGTCGTAGGCTGTGAGAAATTGGTAAGTTCCGTTTTCTCCGCTTTTTTGAAAAGCGTAAACCTTATCGCGCAAATTAGAGAAATAGGGCATCTCGCAGGAAGCCGAAGGAAGGTGTAGTCCGTAGGCGATGTTATCGAATAGGTCGAGCAGTGGGAGGGTAGCCATACTACGTAGCCATTGTAGGGCGTGCAGTAGATTTTCGCTATAGTTTGGGCTGAGCTCTTTTGTCCAAAAGAACCCGCGTTCTTCGTCGGAGTGATCTAGTTTTTCAAAGAACTGGGCAAGGAGCATTACATCAATACTTTCGTGGCGTTCTCCTGTTTGTTCTTTTCCGACAGCAATTCGCAGGGCGGCGAGCATTACTTGTACATCTTGCGATTTGTCTAGTAGGAATGCATCCTGACTAATGACCTCAATGCCGTCTCTTGTTAATGCTTCGGCGAAACGTTGAGCTGTGCGCCCTTCGCGTACCAAAATGGCAATCTGATTGAGGCTAATGCCTTCTTTGCGAAGCTTTTCGATAACTTCCAACGTATAGAGCACTTCCGAACTTTCGTCGGTGTTTGCTTCTTCCTCCTTTTCGGAGTTTTCTTCCGTAATAGAGTCTTTTTTCTTTTCGCTGGCAGATAATAAAGCAAGCTCCACGTAACCAGTAGGAGCTTCGGGGCGAAGCTCTTGTTTTGCAGTGTAAATCGCATCAATACGTTGTTGGAATTGGGCTAGAAGTGCTTTGTCGTCTTTTACAACGTCTTTGGGATAGAGTGTTTGGAATTTCCCTACATAGTTTTGTTTAATTTCTTCGCGAAGGTTTTCGAGGAGTGTGTTGTTGAAAACAACCACTTCGCGTGCACTACGGAAATTGGTGTCTAAAGCTCTCTCTTCCTTTTCCCATCCGTTATTTTCTTGCAGAATTTCGTGGTCTAATAGCTCCCAGTCGCCGCCACGCCAACGGTAGATAGCTTGTTTCACATCTCCCACAAGAAGCCCCATACCGCCTTCGGAAATCGCATTGCCAATAAAGGGTTTTAGTAGTTCCCAGTGTAGGCGCGAGGTATCCTGAAATTCGTCAATGAACAGTGCTTTGAAACGTACTCCCATACGTTCATAGATGAAAGAGGTGTCATCGCTACCCGCCACACCGTGTAAGATATAGGCAAGATCTGCAAGAAGTAGCAAGCCTTTTTCTCGTTCTATGTGGTCGAGCGACGAACGCAATTCGTTGAGTAGTCCTAGCTCTGGGAGCTTACGGAGTGCCAGTACCACGGTATTAAAACTTGGAATGAGATCGCAAAGCTTACGATAGTCGTTAAGTATTTGTGTTTCAATGGTCTGGAGGATACTATTTCGTTCTTTGTGACTTTTAGCTACCCAACACTCCGCATCTATGCTCCACTTTCTTATAGTGCTTGAAATTTCTAGCGGTTCTCTTTGGTGCAGCTTCTCTATAAGTTTTTGCATCGCGACCCACCCGTTGCGCGCCGTTCTCCCATTGCTTAGTTCCTCTGCTGTTATTCCTGCTTTGCTTAGAGCGCTCTCCATCTGAAAGAAACATGCGTCCGCCTCCTTTAGGAGTTGTTTTTGTTTTCCGAGGAGTAACTCCTGCATGGTTTGGAAATTCTGCAAGCTAAACTGGGCATCTCGTGTACTTTGCGGGGGAAGTACATAGTCGTCGGAAAAGAGTTGGAAGCCGCGCGAAACAAGCTTTCGTTCTGTTCGCCAGTTGCCGCTCCGTATAAGAGCATCTTGTGCATGGTTTGCGCACCAGTCGTAAACAGCTTTAGCCTCGGAGGTATCGGTAGAAAGATTTTGTAGTAGGTATTGTGCTGCCGCTGTAAGCAAGGCTTCCACATTGGTCGTTTCATGTTGCTCGGGTTTAAGATTTAGCTCCCATACCAACGAATCAAACACTTGTTGAATGAAACTATCTATGGTACAAACGCTCAGAGCAGAATAGTTGTAAAGCATAGCCTCTAGGCAACGCTTTGCACGCTCGCGCAACACCGAGAACTCTATCTTCAAGGTATTGCACAGTTCGTCGCGGTAGTCTGCTTTAGGATCATCAATAGCTAAGCGGTACAGTGCGCGTATAATGCGCTCTTTCATCTCTGCAGTTGCCTTGCGTGTAAAGGTTACACAAAGAATGTGCGCGAAGGAGTACGGACTCCATGCCCTGCCATTGGGCATCGAAAAGCCTTCTTTTAATGCTCTGATTAAGAATTCTTTAACTAGCGTATAGGTTTTCCCAGATCCCGCCGATGCTTTGTAAATAACGAGATTTGTCATAATTGGTATTTGTCACTAAAAAGAAGCCGTTGCATAACAAAGATATTTAGAATGACACATTTTAGTAAATTTCGCTAATAGCCTAGGTGAAAATGCACTACTTTTGCTTAGGAGGAGAGGGGAAGAGGGGCAATAAGGTGTGTGTAATGAGCAGATATTTGGGCTGGTTTTATTTTTTGCTACTCTTTGCAGTGGGTGTTGGCGTACTACCTACTGCAATGGGGCAGAAGCGTACGCCGCCCGATCAACGTCTTGAGCACGTGGCAATGCTCGCTCGCGAGGTCTATTGGCCAAACCTGAAGCGACAACCCCAGTTCTTTATCGAGTATGTGGGAACGCCCTCCGATTTCAGCGACAAGTTCACCCAGTATTTTCAGAAGCACAAGGTGCGTGGAAAGTCGGTGCAGGTCACACTTACTACCAATTGGGAAAGCCGTAACAAGATACTTTATCCGAACCTGATTTTTGTCAGTGCATCGGCAATGGTCTATATGCCAAAAATCTCCAAGTTCTTTGAAAACTATCCAGTACTAATCGTGAGTGAACAACCCTATTTTGGCAGGGGCTGGATGGCGGCGCTAATGCCGCAAGAGGTGGATGCTGATGGGATGGTGCATGAGTGGTCGTATACGATAGATCCTACTAACATTAAAACTTATTCGGGGTTGCGTGTCTCTGCAAAACTTGCACCTCGCAAAGGGAGTCCGAAGCAGAATATAACTCGGGAAGTGCAGACCACTGTAGCAAAACCGCCTTTGCAAGAGAAA
>CAUVMY010000141.1:0-4836 GCA_963552845.1 uncultured Bacteroidia bacterium | reverse complement strand
ACTGTTTCCTAATGACGAAGTACGATATTCAAGGCACTACACGTCAACGTCTTCAGATTATGGAGAAAACAAACGATGGCTTTAAGATTGCAGAAGCCGATCTTCAGCTGCGTGGTCCAGGGGAGTTGGGTGGGTTGATGCAGAGTGGTAAGGAAGGAGGCATCTTTTCGTTTGCTAGTGCTTTAGAAGACACTGATATTATTCAGGCCATGCGTACAGAAGTGCGCGAGTTATATAGGGTAAACCCCATGCTAGAGGGAAAGGAATATGAACCGCTTTGTGCTTTTATGGCGCGTCGGGGAAAAAAGACAAATCCGATAATAGTGAAGATTGGTTAAGAGACCAAGGGGAAAACGCAATGTGTGGCGTTCACAGAGGGCGTGTCAAAACTCCATTTTGCCATTTAGATACAGTTAGGAGTTGCGCGGAACGCTTTTAATGTTGGCGATTAATGGATTAAATAATCCGACTCAACTTTCGCAAGTCTCTAAGAGATTAGAAATCAGAGAAAAAGGCAGCACGGTAATTTGGTAAAGTCATTGAATATCAGTAACTTTACATATCCAAAAATAAAAAACCATGCTGCCGCACAAAGGTAATCTTAATCTCACTGAAATTGCAACTTTCTGTATCAATAAAGAAAGTCTATTAAGATGTCTCTGCGAACTCATCTCCAAACTTCACTTGTCTGCTAAAAATACGAGTCTGGTCGACTACGTCAATAAAATCTATAAGAGCAGCGATATCATAAAGGCTCTACTACTCTTCGTTCCCTTTGGAATAAGAACTGCCGATCAGTATTGCAAAGCAGATTTGTATCACTATTTCCGCTGTGGTAAAGATGTCTTTTATCGCCTACTCAACTCCCCGAAGATCGATTGGCGTAAACTCCTGTATAGTTTAACTAACCAGCTCATACGAAAGCTAGCACGGGAAAGTGAGCCAACAAGCAAGGTGCCTCGTTGCCTGATTATTGACGACACGGTTTTACCCAAAACGGGGATGAAAATCGAGAAAATAGGCTATGTATACTCGCATACCAAATTGCGCATCCTCTTGGGCTTTAAAGCGATTGTCGCGGGTCTCTACGATGGGAAAAGTTTTCTAGCCTTGGATGCCGCCCTAGTGGGCGAAAAAGGACGAGGAAAGAATCGGAAATTCGGACTCACGCTACGCCAGTTAAGAGAACGTTTTTTCAAGAAAATGGAAAAGACAACTCTAGGGTATGAGCGAGCGTATGAGTACACACAAAAGAAGACGCACCTCGCACAGCAGTTTGTGCAAAGAGTTCGCGCACATCGTATCGCGTTTGACTATGTATTGGTCGACAGCTGGTATCTAACCAAAGCAATGCTCTTAGAAGTACTCAAGCGTAAAGGGCAACACTTGCTAGGTATGCTCAAGATAAATAGCAAAACGCTCTATACCTTCAACGGGAAAGAATATACAGCACAGGGTCTGGTAAGACTGCTTAAGCAACGAAAACAGGTAAAGCGATCTCGGCAATACAAGCATCGTTATATCGAAGCTACGGTAACATTTAGCGGCAAGGAAGTAAAACTCTTCTTTTCTAAGAATTCGCATCGTGGAAAATGGTGCGCTATGCTAACAAGCAATACCAAGCTAGATTTTGATACTGCGTTCCAAATATACGCCATGCGCTGGACAATAGAGGTCTTCTTCAAAGAAGCCAAACAACATCTTCGCATGGGCAAATGCGAAGCTCGCGATTTTGATGCACAAATAGCCCACTTAACCTTGTGTATGCTAACCTATAACTTGCTTTCGATACTTAAACGCTTTGAGTCGTACGAGACCCTAGGAGGTATTTTCCGAGGTTTGCAAACCGAAGCTGCCCAGCTCACTCTTTACGAACGAATCTGCCTGTTTATCAAAGATTTCGGCGAGACGCTTTACCAATATTTTAATATCCCGCTTGAGCAATTTTGGAAACTCTTTTCCGCTGAATATCAGATATTTCGAGATATGTTAAATCTTCTAAATCCGCCTCCACTCTGTGTCCAACGAACTTGCGAAAGTTGAGTAAGTAATTTGTGTAACATCGGAGTGAATCTGTTTTTGTGTCGCAACGTCTTTACGTGCATAGTCGTGCCCTCTATCGAGGCGATATTCTTTCCTCTTTAAGTTTATCAAAGACTGGTGGCAGTTTGTCACAAGTTGTATGAACGAATGCAACAGTTCGCCAGATACGGAGGTATATATACTGTTGGTAATCTGTATGAAATTCGGGCATAATGCGACTCTATAAACGTTTGTTTTTGTTACTGGTATTGTTAGGTATCCTTGGTATCTCTATTGCAGAGGCAGCACCCATTAGTGTACAACATGCCGCCCAATTAGCAGCCACGCACCTTCAACAGATACGCCGAGTACGCAGTAGTGCGCAAGAAGTACGCCTGCTTTATACTAGTTCTGGATGCCCAATTCGTGGTAAGCAAAATACATCCGATTACTACGTATTTGGTGCTGCGCGCGGCACTGGTTGGGTAGTTGTGGCGGGCGACGACGTAGTATCGCCTATTCTAGCCTATTCGAAGGATAATGTTTTTCCGCAAGTGATTAGCCCCGAGTTCCAAGCAGTACTAGATAGCTATGCGCAGCTTGTACAAAAAACACGCGAGAATGCAGCAGATATTTACACCGCGCCTGTTCTCGCCCCTGACGATGTAGTGGAACCGCTACTTGCAAAGATTCGTTGGAGTCAGTTTGCGCCCTATAACTGGTATAGTCCTATGCGATGGTCGCCCAAGGATAATGTCGAAAAGCATGCTCCTACGGGTTGTGTTGCTACAGCAGTTGCACAAGTCATGCGCTACTATGCATGGCCGCCTAAGGGTTGTGGAAAAGTAAAACACCTTGACCAAGAGATAGATTTCGCCACAGAAGCGCCCTACAATTGGAAAGCAATGATCGGAGACTATGCAGCACAAGTGTATACACAAGAACAAGGTAATGCTGTAGCACAGCTCATGCGCGATGTAGGGTATGCGTCTAGAATGAAGTTTCAAGTAGACGAGAGTAGCACTACGCCTCACTATGCCTTTGAAGCCTTACGTCGCAATTTCTATTATGCGAAAACACTGCGGCACTATATAACAGATGAACACGGCACCGTCGAATGGCAACGACTGCTTATAGATGAGCTGAAGGCGGGGCGTCCTGTACCTATGGGAGGCATGACTATTGTTAATACTGCACACGAATTTGTATGCGATGGTTACGACGGTCAAGGCTATTTCCACCTAAATTGGGGCTGGGGAGGTCAGTCCGATGGTTACTTCTTGCTTCAATCTGTAGGCACTGGTGATGGCGGTACCAATGGTATGCTGTACAATTTTGCGGGGAGTATGATTATCGGGATGCAGCCCTTGGTAAATGCGCCTGATGCTAAAGAATTGAAAGAGGTATACTGCGACCGCAATCTAAAGATAGAATTGGGGCGTTTCCCAAAATCCAAACAATTGCTCTGCATAGTGGAAGGGATGTATAACAGAGCCTTTTCGCCCATTGTGGGTAATTATGCCGTAGTGCTCATGCAGCATGATGGGCAACAGGTGTTACAAGCTCACACGAGTACACCACCTATCTTGATGAAGAGCAATAAACGAATTTTTGGAGAGCAAACGGTAGCGCTGAACCTAAAAGATTTACCCGTGGGGAAGTACACCCTACATGCTGCGATTTATGAGACTGCAACAAAAGATTATATCGTAGCGAACAGACGATGGAACGAGAAGCGAATTTTTGCTGTAGAGGTTACGGAAGACGCGCTTATCGTATCGGAGGAGGAAATGAAACCGAAGCTTACAATTTCGGTTACCCCTTCAGAGGTTCGCCCTAGGCGGATAGCGACTTTTCGCCTCACCGTAAAAAATTCGGGCACACAAACCTATTACTGTCCCTTGGCAGCTATGCTCACCTCGAGTGAACAAACGCCTGAAATAACCAGTGCGCTAGCACTCCCCTTTTTGTCTTATATGCGCATAGATCCTAGCACAACCGAAGAACGTATTTTTACAGCCAAAATGCCGCAAAGCTCTGTTCAGTACATTCATTTCTTTTACGACGCACAGAACTTAAACCTAGGCACAAAACGGCTTCCATGGCACGGAAATCAAACCGTTTCTGTACCCACCGCGCATCATAGTTCCCAAAAGATTGTACTCTCTAACAACATTACTTCCCAATACACGGTAAAACGCCTTGCTGCCAACTTCCGCTTGAAGAAAGGCGAGCATTTTAAGATGAGATATTCGGTTAGTGTAGCTACTGGCAATCCTGATGTTCCGCTTAATTTAATGGTAGTATTCCAACAAGAAAAGGAAGGTAGCGTGAGTGTGATAGATGATTTTACATTACGCCCTGCGGTTATTATATCAGGCGAGACGAAAGAGTTTACGTTGGATAAAAAAATAGATTTGTCCGCAGGAGTCTATCAGCTTCTCGTTTACAATAATGGTTTGGAACTCATTAGCGAGCTCGGGGGAAATATCGAAGTGCTACCTAATAACGGCAGTACGCCACCAGACAATACTATAGGCGTTCCCTCATACCCCCCACTGCCTACGCAAACAATGGCAACCATACACGCACCTCAAATTGTAAAAGAAGGAGCTGGAGAGTGTTTTATCTATGAAATAGATACTAAGGAGCGTGCCTTGGCAGCTGGCGAACAAGTAGAATTTGGAACACTAATTGGGGTAGCCCCCAAAGCAGCCGCTGGTTACAAAATAGGGAGAGTTGAAGCAGAAGGGGCAGACTACCTTTGCGAGGCTAGCTACGGAGATGGGGCTTTCGTCTTTGAGGGGAAAATAT
>CAUVMY010000140.1:0-4873 GCA_963552845.1 uncultured Bacteroidia bacterium | reverse complement strand
CGAAGCTCGCATTCTTCACGGGAATGGCCAGCGGTCCGTTCAGTCCAGATCGTGAACACTTGGATTCTATTATCTCCTCGCTCGAACGCGTAGGGTTTAATGTTTACCCCATCAATGCGCTTGAGAAACGCCTTGAGTACCTGACGGAAATAAACCCCGACCTTGTGGTGTATATGCCTCACGGGCGGTTTGTAATGGGAGCATCGAAGGTTGTCGGACAATGGTTTACCAGCCACAATACACCCATTTTTGCACCGCTTACCATCAATGCGCTGAAAGAACAATGGGAGGCAGACCCGAATGGGATGATAGGCGGTTTCCTGAGCCAGAGTGTGGTAACACCCGAGATGGACGGGGCACTGATGCCCTACGTAATCATTGCACAACGCGCTGATGAGGACGGTGTAAACTACAATATCACTATTCCCGACCGCATGGAGACATTTGCACAAACCTTGTGGAACTACGTAACGCTACAACGCAAAGCGAATAAGGATAAAAAAGTAGCCATTTATTACCTCAAGGGACCAGGCTCGAACTCTCTTATGGCATCTGGCTTGGAAGTATTACCCTCGTTGTACAACGTGCTGAAAGAAATGCAGAACAAGGGCTACAATCTTGACGGACTTCCTGCAACAGCAACTGAATTTGGTAAAGTACTTATGACGCAAGCACCGCTATTTAATAGCTATGCAGAGGGTTCGTCAAGCAAATATCTTTTAAGTGGCTACCCTGAGCTCGTACGCGGCGATTCACTCAAAGCTTGGATGCAAAGAGTAATGACCCCACAGCAGCTAGATAGTTTGCGCAAGAAGTATGGTGAAGCACCTGGCGAGCATCAAGTAGTGGAAAAAGATGGTACACTATGTATCGGTGTGGCAAAGGTTCGTTTTGGGAACGTAGTACTTATCCCTCAGCCCGCACAAGGTGTTGGAGTAAATGACTTTAAAATGGTACACGGCTCGGCGGGTATTCCCGCTTATCCGTTCATTGCGGCTTATCTGTGGGCACGCTATGGTTTCGAGGCAGACATTATGATGCACTTCGGTACGCATGGCAGCTTGGAGTTCATTCAAGGGAAACAAGTGGCACTCTCTAGCCAAGACTATTCCGACCGTTTGGTTTACGACCTGCCGCACGTGTACTACTACACCACTGCCAACGTGGGCGAAGGGATGATAGCCAAACGCCGCAGTTATGCGAAGTTGGTATCGTACTTACCTCCGCCTTTCATAGCTACTGAGTTAGAAGGGGCTGTCGGTAGCTTCTTGAAGATGACAGACAAGTATCTGGCACAAGAAAAAGATGATGACGCACTCTCATTACAAATTAAGCAGATAGCCATAAAGGAAGGGTATCACCGAGATCTAAAGCTCGATACAGTAGTAGGTCAGCCCTATTCGCGCGATGCAATTGAAGCATTGGCAGATTTTGTACAGGAATTAGCATCTGCAAAAATTGTAGGTGGGTCTTACATTTCGGGCGAACTGTTTCCAGAGGTTAAGATCTCTTCCAGTGTATTGTTGATGTCGGAAGATCCTGTAGCATACGCTTTGTCGCAGATAGCATTGTGTCATGGTAAAGTTACTCCGCAGCAGCTTAAGAGTACCTCTTTCTTTGATACACACTACTTAAAGCCCGCCGAGCGCCTTGTACGCAAGATGCAAAGCAATCCGAAGGCCTCTATTGAAGGTTTGATGCGTGAGGCTGGCATCTCCTCATCAGACCTTGCACTTGCTAAACGTGTTGCAGAGTGGCAAGCCTTGCAAGACGAAAAAGGAATGGGGATGATGGGCATGATGGGTATGCCTAAAGGGATGCCTTCTAGTGCCATGGGCGCAATGTCTGGTAAGGGTGGAATGCCTCCAGCGGGAATGGGAGACAAGAAACCCGAAGGAATGGGAGGAACTAAACCCGAGGGAATGCCTACGGGACATCCTAGTGGAATGCCACCAGAGGGGATGGGAAGCAAGAAACCTGAAGGGATGGGAGGAAGTACTACGGCAGAAGAACCAACCCCCGAAGAAATTCGTTTGGCAGATGCAGTAAATCTTCTCAGTCAGTCGCTAGCAAAAGTAGAAGTGTATGATAAACTTCTGCATGAAAGCCCACAGGCTGAAATGCGCTCGCTATTAAATTCGTTTGCAGGAGGTTATACCGCTACCTCGGCTGGGGGCGACTTTATATCCAGTCCCGATGTGCTGCCTACTGGGCGCAATCTTTTTGCCATAGATGCGGAGCGCACTCCCACTAAAAAAGCGTGGGAACATGGTAAGCAATTAGCTGAGGAACTAATTGCCGACTATCAGAAGCGTAATAATGGCGAATTCCCTCGCAAGGTTAGTTTTACCCTCTGGAGTAGTAGCTTTATTGAAAGCGAGGGTACAACAATTGCCGAGATATTCTATTTGCTAGGAGCTGAACCCGTTTATGACCGCATGGGACGTGTACAAGACGTTCGCCTGATTCCATTAGAGGAACTCGGTCGTCGACGTGTGGATGTGCTTATTCAGACCTCTGGTCAGTTCCGCGATTTGGCAGCAAGTCGTCTTTTCCTCATCCAAAAGGCAGTAAATATGGCAGCAGAAGCAGAAGGCGAAAATGAGGAACAGAACCAAGTACTAAAGGGCGTGCACGATGCTGAGCGTCTGCTTCTAGACAAAGGGCTTGCTCCTGTAGATGCTAGAAAGTTGAGCAAATACCGCGTGTTTGGTGGGCTTAACGGAGCTTACGGCACAGGCATACAAGGTATGGTAGAAAGTGGCGACAGTTGGGAAACGCGCAAAGAGATAGCCGAAGTGTACATAAATAACATGGGTGCTGCCTACGGCGACCGCGAGAACTGGCAAGCGTTTACACAGGGTGTGTTTGAAGCAGCGATTCAAAACACTGACGCTGTCGTACAACCCCGCCAAAGCAATACTTGGGGAGCGCTCAGTCTAGACCATGTCTATGAGTTTATGGGGGGCATGACGCTGGCTGTGCGTGAAGTAACAGGAAAAGACCCTGAGGGGTACTTCTCCGACCTACGCAACCGCCGTCGTGTACGTACGCAGGAGCTCAAACAATCTATTGGCGTGGAAGCACGTACCACTATCCTGAACCCGACTTACATAAAGGAGATGGTAAAGGGTGGTGCTAATGCTGCTAACGGCTTCGACGAGATAGTACGCAATACCTACGCATGGAACGTTATGAAACCTTCTGCCATAGACAAAGAGCTGTGGGAGGCTATCTACAATACCTACATTCTGGATGACAAGAATTTGGGCATTCAAGAGTTCTTTGAGCGTGAGAATCCTGCCGCTCTGCAAGACTTTACAGCCGCCATGCTTGAGACCATTCGCAAAGGGATGTGGCAAGCTACACCCGAACAAACACAGAAAATAGCGGAAGTACATACCGCCTCGATCGAGAAGGCAAATGCTGGTTGTAGCGGTATGGTCTGTGGTAATGTGAAACTGCACGACTTCATAGCACAGAACGTAAGTTCTGAAAAAGCGTCGGAGTACAAGAAGAGCATCAACGAAGTACGCGAAGTGGCGCAAAGCGCAGATGCAAACAATGCGAAGGTGCTGAAGAAGGAGAACGACGGCAAACAAGCTTCGGAGAGTACAAGCAGTAGTGCGTCAAAACTTCCTTGGACTATCGTTGCAGGGGCTGTTATTGTCCTACTTTTGGCAATACAGATGGTACGTCGCTACAGACGTAAAAAGAACGAATAAAACAACATAGAGGAGGGTGCAGCGCTTGTACAAGGGGCTGTACCCTCTTATTTTTTCAATCCCTAAAAATTAGTTCCACCGTGGGAAACGTCTTTTTGTTATTAAGTTTTTTAGCAGTATTGAAACTGCTGGTAGAAGAAGGCGAGCGCAGTTCGTGGTGGCTGCGCGGTGTGCACGCACTACTCTACGGTGGCTTTGTGTTAGCATTACACCCCATTGCTCTCACCATCAATAAAATGTGGGTAGACGAGACGCTTAATACCATTAAGTGGCTTAACGATGTTACACTCTTCGTTATGCTCGATATGGTGCTCAGTTTCCTTGCTATGACCTCTCACGACGTCCGTTGGCCTTCACATGCGCGCTTTCGTTACTATGGTTTGCTACAGCTTGTTTTTGATTCGCTCCACAAAGTCGCCTATTTTCTTCCTCCGCTCCTCATTTTCCCCGCGCTTTTTTACTTTCGCGTCGAGTTGCTTTTCTTGCTTACGGGTTACTCATTCGTTGGTGTAAGCGTAGCGTTAGCATTGGGAGTAATGTTACTAGTATTGTTAGCCCCCTACTTTAGTCGTTTTCTTTCTCTTACACGGGAGACGGCAATGCTTCTTAGCTTTGTTACTTTTCTTTTGGTGATAACCGCCATGCTTTTCACGCCAGAAGGTTTGGTACACGGTGTTTCGCAAAGCGACCTTCCACGCGAATTGCTCCATAGCGCTGTACTTATGGTCGCTTTTGCAGTAGTGGCATTGGTAGGTTACGGGATTAAACGGATACTCAAGCACTCCTAAAAAGCGCGCTTTTTATATGATGAGATAAATACGAAACGATGAAATTTATAACTGATGTCATGTTTTGGGTCTCGAACGGGCTTCTTATCCCCGTGATACTCGGACTCATTGTACTCTTCGTCCTCTCTTTACTTCTACTGGGAGGCTATCTGGGCACACGGCAACGTCAACGTGTACACTTCAAAAAGTACTCCCCTCTTTTCAGTACCATCAAGTATAGTGGTCTTCAACCCTTACACGACACCCTTACAGCTGCAAAACGAGCTACTCCCTTTGAAAAGGTGGCACTCGACGTGCTGGAGGTATCGCCTGCGGAACGTAGTTATCTTATATCTTGCTACGAGCTGGAACTGGAGAAAC
>CAUVMY010000139.1:0-4898 GCA_963552845.1 uncultured Bacteroidia bacterium | reverse complement strand
CTCACATACGGGGGGGGTAGCATTCACCGCACGGGAATTTACGATGCTGTGCGCCGAGCATTAGGAACACGCTATATAGTAGATTTTGGCGGGATCGAACCGAACCCACACTATGAAACACTAATCAAGGCGCTCCCGATTATAGAAAGCGAGGGGATTACTTTCATATTAGCCGTTGGGGGCGGCTCGGTAATAGACGGAACGAAATTTATTGCAGCAGCTGCGCAGTATAGTGGTGAAGATAAATGGTTGCTGCTTCAGAATCCGACACTAGCCACTGCTATAAAAGCTATGCCTTTCGGCACGGTGCTAACTTTAGCAGCTACAGGTTCAGAAATGAACAATGGCGCAGTAATAACGCGTGCGAAAACACAGGAGAAGTTTGCTTTTCATAGTCCATCAACATTTCCTAAGTTCTCTATTGTTGATCCGAGCTATACGCTATCGCTCCCTATTCGCCAAGTAGCCAATGGTGTAGTAGATGCTTTTGTACATGTTGTAGAGCAGTATCTGACTTATCCTGTCGATGCGCGTGTGCAAGACCGTTTTGCAGAGGGGTTACTTCAAACTTTGGTTGAGATAGGACCTGCCGTGCTAAAGACTCCGAACGATATGGGGTTGCGATCTAATCTTTCAATGGCAGCCATGTTAGCACTTAATGGTTGGATTGCTACGGGTGTGCCCGAAGACTGGGCTACGCACCTGATAGGGCACGAACTTACAGCTCTTTTTCATCTGGATCATGGTTTAACGCTTGCAATAGTGTTGCCTCATTTGCTGCGCGACCAACTACAGTACAAGCAAGCAAAACTTATACAATGTGGAGAACGAGTTTTTGGCATAACGCGGGGGACGGAGAACGAACGAGCGTTGCAAACGATTGATGCCATTGAACATTTCTTTTTGACAATGTATGACGGGAAGCTCCGTTTGGCAGATTATGGAATTACGCGTGAACAAGTAGCCGAGATTTGGCAACGAATTGGAGCAAGACGTTGGAAGTTGGGTGAGAACCGAACGATAGATGCTGCGGCAGTGGAACGAATTTTAACTGCGGCGCTCTAATTCGCACAGCATAGTCATCTGCCGAGGACATAGAGGGTGTTACCTTGCCACATTTGTGTGGAACGCGTGTTTGAAAGTATGCGCTGCGCAACGTAACTTAATAGTTTCGTTAGGCGTTTCAGTTAAAAGCGGGATAGGTTAAAATTGTGGGTTATGGGCTTAGGAGAAGGGCGAGAGAGGCTACGGATTGTCAGGTGTCGTTTCTTTTGTTGGCTGGTTGTTTGTTGTTTGTTGTCTGCGTCTCCATTGTCTGCGCAGCATGTGTATATTCCGTTTGCACGAAACGATTCGGCAGCACGACAACAAAGCGATAGCTTGTATCGGTATTACTTAGCTCAGGGTAACCTAAAGGAGGCGGCACGACAGCTAGACCAGAATGCTATGCTTTTCTGGGTGCATAATTCCTACGACAAGGCGATTGAATATTTCAAGCGTTCGTTAGAACTGAACGAACGTCTCGGCAACCAGAATGGTATTGCTGGCATCAATAGTAACCTTGCTTTTATTTATGCGGACAAGGCTGATTACCCCAATGCTTATCAGTATTTTGAGATGACCCTTGCCGTGCGAAAAGCCAAAGGCGATATGCTCGGGGTGGTTTCTGCGCTAGTTAATGAATCGGTCGTTCTTAACGACATGGGGCGCTACAAAGAGTCGGTGGAAAAATTGGATGAAGGGTTACGTATAGCACGCCAAAGCAACGATGAGAAGCAGATGCGTAGCATCTACGGGATGCTTACCGAGACGTATCAAAAGTGGGGGAAGACTGATAAGGCAATGTACTACTATGAGTACTACCGTTCTTTCAACGAATATGTGGTCAATCAGAAGGTGAAGCAGGCTCACGAGGAATTGGAATTGCAGCGCGTTGAGCAAGAAAAACTAATTCTTGAGAATAGGAACAAGGAACTAGAAATTGCCATTCAAGAACGGGAGAATGCTCAGAAGACCGAATTGCTTCAGGAGTTAACTGCCGAGCAACGACAGTTGGTGGATTCGTTGGCTCGTTCGGGTCGACTTCGTCAAGCACTTGAGGCTGAAAAACGCACACGAGAGCTCGAGAATGCGCAGCTTGTAACACAACGAAGAAATACGATATGGTTTCTTGTGGGAGTGCTTGTTGTGGCTACTTTGCTCGCCGTCTTCTTAGTTTATGTTGTGTTGGATAGACGCCGTAAGATGCTTCTCAATGCAAAGATACGCGAACAGAACGCTGCGTTGGGTGAACAACGAAATCAGTTGGCAGAAGCCTACTCCAAAGAGAAGCAGGCACGGGAGCTTTTGGCACGAAAAAACGACGAAATACAGTCGAGTATTCTTTATTCTAAGAATATTCAAGATGCGGTGCTAGGACATAACACGCCGCCACAGGAATTGTGTGTAGATGCTATGATGTATAACCGTCCGCTGGCCATTGTCTCAGGCGATTTCTACTATACCCGTAAACTCCCTACAGGGGAAACCATAATCGCATTAGGAGATTGTACGGGGCATGGGGTGCCAGGGGCTTTCCTTACAATTTTGGGGATGATGACGCTGGATAAAGCGATCTATGACCACAAACTAACAGATTGCAACGATATCCTGCACGTTTTAGATGCTGAAATTCGGGTTTTGAATGAGAAGAACGACATTCCCTACCACTCTATGGAAATTTCGTTATGTATTATTGACCGAGAGAAGAAGGTGATGCGTTTTGCAGGCTCTCGTACGGGTATGCTTGTATCTCGTACACAGGGGGGCGCTGAGATGATCAATGGTTCTTATCTTATCTTAGGACATCGGAATGCCTTAATGGGCGAAGAACCGCCAATGTATCCTGTACATGAGTTACCTCTTGAAAAGGGGACATGGTATTATATCTTCTCTGACGGGATTTGCGATCAGTTTGGCACAACGGGTGAACGCTTTTCAAAGCGTCGGGTAAAGGCCACAATAGAAGCCTTGCAAGGGAAAACAGGAGAACAACAGCTCGCACAGTTTGCGCGTACCGTTCGCGAATGGCAAGGTAATGTAGAACAAACGGACGATATCCTTGTGTTGGGATTTCGCCCTCTGTAGAAAATATATTGCGTCTCATGAAGCGAAATTTATTCATGGTTTTCATACAAGCTGCTATTACAACTTTTTTGTTGGCAGCTGGCTTTGTGTATGAGGTGGCAGCGCAAGAGGTCGTTTTGCCCGATGCAGAATTCCGTACTTGGCGCGATCCAAGTACAGAGCGACTGTATTGGAATAAGCATTTGCCCGTGTATCTTTACTTGTCGCCCAATCCTAACGGTGCTGATGCACACCTCTTAAAGAGTGAGAGTATGCCGCGTTACGCAACGCCTTTTTATTTCGATACAGAAGGGCGTAATTTCATGCGTACGCGTTGGGCAGTAGATCCCGATACGAAGAAAGCTATTGTACCCCAAAAGGAGGTGCTATGGGAAGTCTATGCCGATGGTCTTGCGCCTCAAACGAAGATAAAGTTTCAAGATGAAAAAGGCGTGATGATGGCAAAACGCTTTCTTGGTACTGGTTCTAGATTTTCACTACACGCTTATGATGCGGTAAGTGGTGTTGAGGCAATCTATTATTCGTTGAATGGGGAAGGTTTTCAGAAATATGAGGGCTCAATAAACCTCACCAAAGAGGGACGAAACGAGATTCGTTATTGTGCAGAAGACCACGTAGGGAACAGGGAAGAACTCCATTTTTTTTGGGTTGATATGGACATCACTGCACCGACAACCCGAAGTGAAATAATGGGCATAGTGTTAGGAAAGGATAATACGGTGACACCGCAAACTCAGATACGTCTCGAAGCTAAAGATGCTCTCAGTGGAGTGCGTTCTACGCACTATCGTATAGATAGTGGACGCTGGCAAGAGTATTCGGCACAGTCGCGTATTGCAATGAAACAATTGGCAGACGGGAATCACCTCTTAGAATTCTATTCTACGGACTTGCTGGGAAATACTGAGGAGATCCAAAAGGTTTCCTTCTACCTAGATGCAATTCCCCCTATTACCATTTCAGACATTTTGGGCGACAAGTTCTTAGTAGGCGATAAGCTCTATTTCTCGAGTCGTACGAAAATGAAGATAACGGCAGTTGACAACCATTCGGGCGTTCGTGAGATTCGTTATTCGATAGACGGAAGTGAGTTCCGAGTATACAATGAGCCGTTCTATATGCCTAATGTACAGGGATGGCATACGGTGAAATATTATTCGGTAGATAGTACTGATAATTCTACGACCAATGAAACGGGAGTAGGGCTGTATGAATACAGAATGAAAGTAGATAAGGTCTTTATAGATCTCACAGGTCCGACTATCAATTATCGTATTACTGGTTTGAATTACTCGCGCAACGACACCACATTTGTTGCTGCCAATTCGCAAATCATGCTTTCTGGAAATGATAAGGAGTCGGGGTTGCATCACTTGGCTTTTGCAATCGATCGTGATCCATGGGAAAAACATTATGATGCGCCTTTCACACTAGAAGGGCTTGCTTCAGGGCAACACGACATTGAGTATTTTGGTTACGACAATGTAGGTAATCGGAATGTGAAGAGCTTTATGGTTATTGTGGATAGCGATGCGCCTGTGGCTTCTTACTACATAAGTGTGGAAGCTTATAAGAATGAGGAAGATGAGAACGGAAACCCTGTCTATCCGCTAGATGCTATGATCTATCTGAGTGCACAAGATAACATGACGGGGGTAGCAAAACTTCAGTACTCCTTGAATGGTAAACCTCTCGTAGATTACAAGCAACCTTTTAGAGGATTAGAGAGAGGACGTAATCGCTTAAAGATTGTTACAACCGACTTTGTAGGT
>CAUVMY010000138.1:0-4908 GCA_963552845.1 uncultured Bacteroidia bacterium | reverse complement strand
GGACGCAATTATCCAGACTTATATATTCTTAACGACAAGTAGCGTTTATCAACGGACACAGCCATGATCAACTTGATTCTTTTCGGGCCTCCTGGTGCGGGCAAAGGGACACAAGCACAGTTCCTCGTCGCAAAGTATAACCTCACTCATATTTCAACAGGCGACATTCTACGTGCCGCCATTGCGGAGGGTACGCCGCTCGGTGTACAAGCCAAATCGTATATGGATAAGGGGCAATTAGTCCCCGACGAGATGGTGATCGGCATCATACAGGAGTTCATTCACGCGCATCGTAGCAGCAAGGGGTTTATCTTCGATGGTTTTCCACGCACTCGTCCACAAGCAATACAACTAGATAAAATGCTCCACGATGAGGGCACTATGATCAATGCCGTTCTATTGCTAACTGTAGAGAAAAACGAGCTCGTACGCCGACTCCTACAACGCGCCCAACTTGAGGGGCGGGCGGATGATAAAGAGGAAGTTATCGAGAATCGGATAAAGATTTACAACGAGCAGACGGCACCCGTTGCATCTCATTACAACGGTTCGGGAAAGCTTTTTCAAATAGATGGACTGGGGAGTGTTGACGAGATTCGCGCTCGCCTTCAAAAAGTTATAGACTCCCTCCAGTTCGTGTAAAGTGTATGTAACGGCATTAACGTATTACCATCTCGTTGTTTAGTAGAAACACAATCTGAACGTAAAGACAGACTATTTATCCCAACGTTCAAACGTAGTTACACAGTACAGCATCTATGGCATCGCAGAATTTTATAGACCGCATTCGTGTATTTTGTCGTTCAGGGCATGGCGGTGCTGGGAGCGCCCACTTGCGCCATGAGAAATTTATCCCTAAGGGAGGGCCAGACGGCGGCGACGGCGGAAAGGGCGGCGATGTTATCATGGTAGGTAACAAAAATAAGTGGACGCTCCTTCATCTCCAGTATTGTAAACACGTTGTGGCTAAGAATGGAGAAGCAGGGGGCAGACAACGGAGTCAGGGGGCAAGAGGTGAAGATAGTATTATAGAAGTACCGCTTGGAACAGTTGCTATAAACGAAGAAACAGGCGAACAAATAGGTGAGATAACCGAGGATGGACAAACCTTAGTACTAAAACAAGGTGGTAGAGGCGGACTCGGGAATTGGAATTTTAGAAGTCCAACACAACAAACGCCACGCTTTAGTCAGCCTGGTGAACTCGGAGCAGAAGGCTGGGTTGTTTTGGAACTAAAGACTTTTGCTGACGTAGGGCTAATCGGTTTTCCGAACGCTGGGAAGTCTACCCTACTCTCGCAAGTGTCTAATGCCAAGCCCAAAATTGCCGATTATCCGTTTACAACGCTTGTTCCCGAATTAGGCATTGTAAGCTACCGCGAAGGGTTATCTTTTGTAATGGCAGATATCCCAGGTATCATAGTAGATGCTCATGCAGGACGCGGCATCGGGTTACGTTTTTTACGACACACTGAGCGAAACTCAATACTCTTATTTCTTGTGGCAGCAGATTCTGATGATATTGAGACCGACTACAACCTCCTGTGCAACGAAATTAGGCTTTACAAACCAGAACTCCTAGAAAAACGGAAAGCATTAGCCATTTCTAAGGTCGATCTTATCGACCAAGAACGTCGCGAACAGATTGCTCAAAAACTGGCGTTAGATCTCCCTTATGTATTCATCTCAGCAATTACGGGCGAGGGGCTGATGTCATTGAAAGACCTGCTCTGGAAATTGCTCCACGAAGACGAGAAATAGAGATGGATGCGCTTATCTCGTTAGACCAAAAACTTTTTTTTCTTCTCAACGGTTTACACTGCACATTTGTAGACCATGTTATGGTGCTATGCTCAGCACCTCTCACATGGTTACCTCTCTATTTATTTCTTGTCTATCTTGCCTACCGCGACGGGCGCTTGTGCCGACTCATCTGGTATTTACTCTGCGTGGGACTTGTAGTGCTTTTAGCCGATCGAATTTCCGTGCTTTGTTTTAAGGAAATTTTCCAACGCTTGCGTCCGTGCCACAATCCAGCTTTTTCAGGGTTAGTACACCTCCCAAACGGACACTGCGGGGGAGCTTATGGCTTTGTTTCCTCGCATGCAGCCAACATGTTTGGTATAGCAGTGCTGAGCAGCTTTTTTATGCGTCGCCGCTGGCTAACAGTGTTACTTTTGGTGTGGGCACTGCTTGTTGGCTATAGTCGTATCTATATGGGCGTGCATTACCCAAGCGATGTACTTTGCGGAGCAATACTCGGGAGTGGCATTGCTATTTCTGTTGTCGTACTTGTGCGCCTTCTGCACCGCCATTTGCAGCCTAAAAAATGGTTGCTTGAGCGCATCCCATAAGTACAAGAATGAAGCCCGTGCTCACATTACTACTCTGTCTGAGTCTTGTCTGTACAAACCTCTCTGCACAGTGGACTCATTATTTTCCGCAAGATACGAATACCCGCTGCCTTAGCCTTACTTTTACAGGCGATATTATGCAGCACATGCCGCAGATAGAGGCGGCACAGCGCGGCAACAATCAATTTGATTACGCCCCTGCATTTGCCTACATCGCCCCCTATCTGCAAAATAGCGACGTAACCCTTGGAAATCTGGAACTAACATTGGGCGGGTGCCCTTATAGTGGCTATCCGTGCTTCAGTGCGCCAGATACCCTGCTCTATTCGTTAAAACGTGCAGGTTTTACAGCGGTGACCACTGCCAACAACCACACCTGCGATCGGAAAACGGCGGGCATCAAACGGACAATAGAACAACTCGAGTCAGCCAATATGCCCTTTACGGGCACTTTTCGTAATGCTGAAGAACGCGATTCGCTAACACCACGCATCATTGAAAAGAACGGCTTACGGATGGCATTACTCGCCTACACCTACGGTACAAATGGAATTCCGTTCGCCACCCCCGTAATTGTCAATCTGATAGATACTGCGCAAATGCTCGCAGACCTCCAAAAGGCTAAAAAGGTGGCAGATTTTGTTGTAGTAGCCGTACATTGGGGAATTGAGTATCAGGATGCGCCATCTGCTGAGCAACGAAAAGTGGCAGATTTCCTATTACGAAACGGGGCAACACTCATCGTAGGCAATCATCCACACGTAGTACAACCCTTACGCCTAGTATACGACACCGACGGTACATTACGGCAACTCTGCATCTACTCAATGGGGAATTTTATCTCGGCACAGCAAACCTTCCCACGTGCTGGTTCTATGCTCGTGCATACAGTAGTAGAAAAGAACGCCAAGGGCATAGCACTGCGCATTCCGCAATATTTGCTCACGTACGTAGACCGCCCTACAATTGCGGGCAAACGAGCATTTCGCGTAGTACCCATAGAAGGTCAGACCCTACAGAGCAACTCATACGCCGAGCGCTACCGCCAACACGCCGAAAAGATACTTGCTGCAACGAAAAATGAAGTAACCTCAATACACCGCAGAATACTTCCATTCATTCCCCCCGAACCACTCCCCTTCCCGCTGTTCACGCAGCGCGCACTCCCCTCTCCAATTATACGGAAAGTTGATATTTCGCCGTTTTAATAAACGAAAAAGATAAAGAGATGAAAAAGGTAATCATGACACTGGCATTGGCTGCGGGCATTGCAGCATGCTTTGCGCAATCGGATTCTGTGGTGAGACAGTACGTACTTCCCTCGCCGCGCATCACACACGAAGTAAGAAAAGAAGAGCCTAAAACTCCATCGCAAGCACTGCGCGAACTCGTCAGTCAACCGACAGAGGCTCCCATGCTCGAAATTCCTTTAACATTGGATATGCTCAGTACAGTTCTCTACAACTTTGGGAAAAATGGCTCGCCATTCGTGCGAGATCTCATAAAGGAAAGTAAAGATGGACTTGATGTCTGTGTTGTAACAGATAAAGGTTCTTACCGCTATAACCCAGAAAAGAATACTTTAAACTTACAAGCCGAAGGCGATTTCCGTTCACGTTTTGTGGAAGAGCATAATGAATGGAGCGAGGCAAAGTGCTTTCTAATCGCTGTAGTTAAATCGGAAAAGGAACGTACTCTATCACGAGAACTACGAAAGAATTCGCTGGAAGGTATGGAAGACGAAGGACCTGAGGGTAAAACAGAAACGCCAGCTAGGATGCGGAGTCAGGTAAGTCTGGAAACAGAACTTGACCAAACTCCAACAAACGGTAAAAAAGAGAACCAGACACTTCCTACTGAATTAGACTTACCCAAGCATGCGGTTTTTATGGTAGCACGCGACTACGACTTTGCTACCAAATAAATTATAATTCAAAGTGAAGTTTTTAGGGCGTGCTTAGTCACGCCCTTTTTCTTTCCTGTCTTATGCACCCCAAATTCCGTTTCTCTCTACTTTCGCTACCTTTGTAGGGTGCAAAAAAATATATTTAGATGTCAGGGCATAATAAATGGTCCACGATTAAGCGTAAAAAAGGCGCAGCTGATGCAAAGCGCAGTAAGGCTTTCTCGCGAGTTTTGAAAGAAATTACAATTGCTGTAAAAGAGGGCGGATCGGATATCAACGGTAATCCGCGTCTGCGCGTGGCAGTAAACAATGCCAAGGGTATCAATATGCCCAAGGATAACATCGAACGTGCCATCAATAAGGCAGAGAAAGAACCCGAATCCTTGCAAGAGCTCACCTTTGAGGGATATGGTCCAGGAGGAATAGCAATATTTATCGAATGCTTGAGCGACAACAATAATCGGACAGTGAGCAATATACGCTCGATATTTACCAAACGGAACGGATCGCTGGGAACGAATGGGTCACTCAGTTTCCTTTTTGCGCAGAAGGGGGTTTTTACGCTTAGCGCAGAAGAGGTGGCTAAAATAGGTTTGAACGACGAGAGTTTGGAGCTAGAGCTTATTGAAGGCGGCGCAGAAGACATTGA
>CAUVMY010000137.1:0-4908 GCA_963552845.1 uncultured Bacteroidia bacterium | reverse complement strand
TGCATCAGGCTCTGTTAACCCCATTGCAAAGGTTTTACCTTGATTCGCAAGTGGTAGATATTGCTTGCGCTGCTCGTCAGATGCGAACTCGTTAATAGTCTCAGCGCAGTCTTGTAAACCCCAAATATTGGCAAAACCACCGTCAGCACGACTCACTAATTCAGCCGCCATTACGTAAGGCACCATCGGAAAGTTTAATCCGCCGAACTCGCGTGGCAGTGACATACCATACAAACCCGCCTTAGTGAGCGCATCGTGATTCTCTTGTGTACCTGGGTGATAATGCACTCGTCCATCCACTACTGTAGGACCCTCGGCATCTACACGCTCTGCGTTGGGAGCAAGTACATCGGCGCATATCTCGCCTACAATGCCCAACACCTGACGGTAATTCTCAAGCGCATCGGCATAGTCTTGTGGTGCATAAGCCGAATCGCGGTCGCTAGTAAAACCCTGTTCTTTCAGTTCCACGATGCGTTGCATCAGAGGATGCTCGAGCTGGAAACTCAACGATTTATTGTCTTCAAAAAAATTTGCCATCTCCGTTCTTCTAATTTCTAATGCAACGTACTGCTACTTCGAGTTCCGTTTGAACGACTCAATAAAGCGATCTATCACTTCAGCATAATCGCCTATAACCGTATAGTCAGCAATTTGGTTGATAGGTGCATTGGGATCGGTGTTGATTGAGATTATCATAGCCGACTCACTCATTCCCGCGGTATGTTGTACCTGTCCAGAGATACCACAAGCGATGTACAGCTTCGGGCGTACAGTAACACCCGTTTGCCCGATCTGACGTTCGTGATCAGCAAAACCAGCATCAACTGCAGCACGCGAAGCACCTACTTCGCCACCAAGCAGGTGAGCCAATTCGAACAACTTGTCAAAGCCTTCTCGACTCCCAACGCCATATCCCCCCGAAACGACGATCGTTGCCCCCTTTATATTCACCGCTTGTTTTTCCAACTGACGCGATACTATGGCAACAATAAAATCTTCATCGTGTAAAACTTTGTTGACATCGATTTTTACCACTTCGCACTTAACGGGCGTTTTCAACTCTTCGCGCTTCATAACCCCTTCACGCACCGTAGCCATTTGCGGGCGACAATCGGGATTAACGATAGTAGCAATTATATTCCCCCCGAAAGCAGGACGAATCTGGAACAATAAATTCTCGTACAGTTTCCCAGCTTTAACATCCTTGTACTCACCGATTTCCAAACTCGTACAATCGGCTGTGAGACCGCTATGTAACGCAGATGAAACGCGCGGTCCTAGGTCGCGCCCTACCGATGTAGCTCCGAAGAGTGCTATCTGAGGTTTCTCTTTTGTAAAGATATCACACAGAATGCGCTCATGTGGCAGAGTAAGGTAATATTCTAGTCGCTTATCGTCTGCAACATGGACACGCGTTGCGCCGTATTTTTCGCAGACGGGTTTCACCCACTCTAGATTATGCCCTATGGCAACTGCTTCGACAGCCACTCCTAAGGTCGAAGCTAGGGTACGCGCTTTGGTTAAGAGTTCCAAGCTCACATCAGCGATTTCGCGTCCCTCGATTTCAAGATATACAAATACGTTATTCACCGCTATACCTCCTATAACTCCTAACTCTCTAACCGATAGTATGATTTGCCATTAACTCACGCACGAGCTCATCTACAGAAGCCGCACTTGCATTAAAGCTTTTCGATTCTTTTACTTGGAAAACTACATTCTCTACCGCCTTCACCTTTGTTGGAGAGCCTGAAAGCCCTAATTCCTCAGGATTAGCATCAAGCATTTCCGCATTCCACTCTTCAATGAGAGGATGTTTATAGCCGTCTTCCGCGACTTTTTCCGAGGGTGCCGCTGCACGCTTCCACTGCATGAGCAACTTCGCATTACGCGAACGGCATTCAGGCGCAGTAGCATTTACAGTAAGCACCAAAGGCAAAGTTGCCTTAAGGTCTTCTACACCACGCTCAACACGTCGACGTGCATAAATTGTTTTTCCGTCTAGTCTTGCAGATTCCACGTATGTAATTTGTGGCCATCCTATTTTTTGAGCCACTTGCGGTCCTACCTGCGCCGTATCGCCATCAATAGCTTGACGCCCTGCGATAACCATTGCAGGCTTCAGCTTACGAACTACGCAAGCTAGGGCATAAGAAGTTGCTAATGTATCTGAACCAGCAAAAGCGCGGTCTGTAAGTAAAATGCCATCGTCAGCACCACGATACAACCCCTCGCGGATAATATCGGCAGCACGTGGAGGTCCCATAGTAAGAAGGGTGACACGTACATTCGGATTCTCATCCTTAAGCTGTAGCGCGAGTTCTAGCGCATTCAAATCTTCGGGATTAAAAATTGCAGGCAATGCTGCACGGTTCACCGTACCATCCGCTTTCATGGCATCCTTGCCAGCGGCGCGGGTGTCTGGCACTTGCTTAGCCAAGACTACTATTCGTAATTCTTCCATCTCGAATTATTTTCCTCGTCAAACACAAAAGTAACTATATTCTTGATTGTTGAAGCGATTGTAAACATGCCCATAATAGACACACGTGTACTTAAACAGGTGATATAGGAAGGTTTGTGATAGATAAAAGACTCTCCCCAATCTCTATCACAGAGGTGCGAGATTTGAGGATTTACGTTACAATTTGTAACAAGGCTGAAGATGTAGTAAAACAACCAACTCGTTTACACGCACCTAGACAAGTAAACGACAGATTTACATAAAATAAGCACATATATAGGAGTGCGCCATTTCGCACTCCTACTATCAGATTGGCATCGCCTCATACAGAAGGCTATGTAATACACCCTGCAATATTTATGTTGCTACCAACTTTCTAGTAGCGCCTTAGAGCATCAACCGAATCGTTTCCTCTAGGATTCTCACCATAGCGATTTTCTCCCTCAGACCCTAGGCGTAGCATGAGAATTGTCAACCATATATACCCCACAATAGGAATTTTACGCAATGCCGTCCAATTCCCATTCATATTAGAATCCTGCAGACGACGAACAGCGACAGCATGGATGGACTTGAATATGATAATGTCAAATACAATGAGCAGTAACAAACACAAACTAGACAGCCTGCTGTAAGTCGTGAATAAAAATATATGCTACCTACTATTATTAAAAGTTCTATAGTAGAAACAAACAGGCGAAAAGACCAATATACTCTTTACGGCGTGCGCGACCTTCTAGATTAGCCGATTCCGTCAACATTTTTTATGTACTCAAACACCTGTCATCGAAATTACAATAGCTTTATATCCTCGCTCTATGAGAGCAGCGTGCCTATTACAAGTATCAGACCTTCATTCTCTAGATCTCGTCTTCTATTGAAAGCGTTTTTGGGTCTATGCCATAACGATTGTCGCCTTCCATTCCAGGTTCAAGCAACATTATAAAGAGCCATATTGGTCCAGCAATGGGCATAGTAGCAACAAAAATACGCCCTCCACTCCTATTGGTATCGTGCAGACGGCGAACGATTACAGCTAGATAGGGTATTATAATTACCAGAGTATAAACGCTAACCGCAATGGTTAGTAAGAGCGAGAAAAAATTGCTCCGTAGATAGAAAGCGAATATCTGTAAGAGACTCCAGAATATTGTGACGATAACATTGAACAATACAAAATACCAATACTCTCTACGGCGCGCACGTCCTGTAAAGTCAAGACCGTGTACAAAACACTTTCGAACGTAATGAAACATCTATATTACTCGTCAGTCTATACACCAGCTATATGACTCTAGTTATAGCTCTCCACTTCATTAGAAGTGGGAATCGCTTTAGGATCTACTCCGAAACGGTTTTCGCCCACTGTGCCAGCACGACACATTTGTACTAAAATCCATATCGGACCACCCAAGGGAATAAACGAGATAAAGAAAAAGCCCCCACTCTTGTCTAGATCATGCAAACGGCGGACAGTTACAGCAATCCCTGGTAATAGGGTACCCAATTCAAAAATTACTATTAGAACGTAGGTCAAAACAATGCCTTCTACACTTTCTAGCGCTATAAAAATTCCACAAAGGGTCATTAAGGCTAGATATACCAACAAATTAAATAAAACAAAAAACCAATACTCCTTACGACGTGCACGTCCCGAAAAGTCGACATAGTGTCTGAAACATTTTTGCACATATTCTAACATTTCAATCAATATTTATTACACAAAAGTAATACAATGTGTATTTTTCTTATAAAACTGCGCGTCAGTTCATTACTCAAATTTCAGGCAAAAAAAAATCCCAGAACTTCCTCTGAGCTCTGGGACTTTACAATTCGTCTTTCTACTACTGCTTGTTGCAGCAATCGCCCTTTGTCGGATCACATTCCTCTGGTACAGCTCCAAAGCGGTTCTCATTAGGTTCACCTGCCTTTGCACAAAGAATGATGAACCAAATTGCACCAATGATAGGCACGAAAATAATAAAAATCCACCCTGCACCTTTTCCGATATCGTGCAAACGACGAGCAGCTACGCTCAAAGTAGGCATAAGAACAGCCAGCATAAACAAACCACCTAGAACGTAACCCACATACGGATGAATTAAACCACCCACAAAACTCAAAAGCCAGTTAATAATAGCGTTGATGATAACGAAAACCCAAAACTCAGGACGTCCAGCGCGTCCTTTGAAGTTTACATAGTTTTCCTTCAACACTTTCATGTACAGTGCTAAAAAGCCATTCATTCTCTAACCTCCTATTTTTAGTGTTATCTTCTCAACAAACGTACAAGCTCACCCACCCACAGCACTAGCGAAGTGGCGACAAAAATAATAGCCCAGTCCACAGCCTTAAGAGGAACAATGCTGAAGAGACTTCCTCCAAAAGTCACTATTACGAACTGCCCCAACAATATTATCAACCCTACTCCGAGAAAGCCC
>CAUVMY010000136.1:0-4911 GCA_963552845.1 uncultured Bacteroidia bacterium | reverse complement strand
CATGGTAGGGCGTAGCATCTATTACTGAAAGTTTTTTACACGTTAAAAAGGAGGGTGTGTCAAAACGCTACATTGGCATTTTGGCACACCCTCCTTTGTTACTAATTGTTGGTGTAAACTGGGTAAGTATGAAGTACAAACTGGGAAGTGGGAATGTTCGTACCAAAATGCAAGTTTAGAGTTTTACAATGCGATTATGGAAATGCGGATATTTCGTGTGTGGAGTACACGGTGTGTAATGTTTTATTGCGACATGTCAAGGCGTAGCGCACATGTCAAGACGTAAGAGTAATAAAGAGATAGATAGGTCTTTGTTGCTTTTTCAGGGCGAAAAAAGGGTGTGTTACAAGGCTACAAGCGTTTAGCGCATTTACGAATGCAGCTTTGCGCATGATAGAACGGAAATGAAATGCTAGCTAAAAACTATTTTCCTGCGGAAAATAGTTTACAACAAGTACTCTACGTGTACTAAGTGATAGTGCTGCTACAGAAGACTGACGTAGGTGGGGAATCCACAATATTGCACCCTCTGCATCTACAAGTATACGCACCTGTTGCCTCAGGTGCGTAGGGTAGTGAGCGTCTGTTAACAGATCGCTTACTTTCTTCCTCCCACAAGGCATCCCTAAGGGGTGAATGTAGTCGCCTTTTTGCCATACTCGGTAGGTGAGTGGAAAGTGGAGTTTCTCAAAATCAAATAAAGCTGTACCCTTTCCTCTATTTACATAGCATTTTAACTCTGCTTGACTAAGTTGTTGTTTTATAATTTCTTGGTTAAAGATAAAGTTTTCGTCGTTAGAGTAGGCATCAGCATAAATTCGTGAAGGAGGTAAATTGCATCGGGGGGCTATTACGATTTTTCCTCTTTCTAAGTATGCTACCCAATGGGCAGCCAATACTTTCTTTCCTGTTTGCCCTTTTGCCAGCAAGGTTTGTAGTGTATCTATGGAGGTATCGCTAAATTGTAGGTACTGTAGACGTTCTCGAAGCCAAAAAAGAGCAAGTGCCTTGTGTGCTTGTATTAGAGGAAGCTGGGCATCGAATACAAAGGGGTGCTTTTTTTTTATGAGTCCGAAAAGTGTTTCCGATTCGTCGCGTAGGGTTTCGTATACTTGATCCGCATATCTACTTAATGCATAAATATGGCGAACGGCTTTGGGATTAACTTCTACTAGGTGTGGTAAGACATTGTGTCTTATATAGTTGCGTGCAAAATCGTCGGAACGATTAGAAGAGTCATCTACGTAGGCTATTTTGTTTTCGCTCAACCATGTTTCAATTTCTTCCCGATTGAATGACAAGAGTGGACGTACGAGGTTTCCATTTCGTGGTCGCATGGCACGTAAGCCTTCAATTCCACAACCTCGCGTAATGTGGAATAGGAGTGTTTCGGCTTGGTCTTCTGCATGGTGTGCAGTTACGACTTCGGTATAGCCGTATTTTTCGCACAGGGCATTGAAGTAGTCGTATCTGAGTACTCGGCAACCTTCTTCAAGGGAGCATTTGTGGTCTTTACTCCATTTTTTTGCCTCAGTGCGTTGTATGTGTAGTACGAGTTTTTCGTTTTTACAAATCTGCTCTACGAGACGTTGGTCTCGTTCAGCTTCCTCGCCTCTTACAAGAAAATTGAAATGTGCAACGGCAATGGACCATTTGTTTAGATGGAGAAAGAGGCTTAGCAATGCGATAGAATCACGCCCTCCGCTAACAGCTAAAAGTGGGCGTGAGGTTTCGGAGAGTAGTTTTTCTTGTTCTATGTAAGCGCTCAGGGCTCTGAGTATGAGTGGACTGCGCTTTTTTTTGTTACCTGATTCCGCGTGCATTGCAGATTACTTCGTATGCGGACTGTATTTCCTTGAATTTCTCAGTGGCTTTGTTAATCTCTTCTTCCGATTTGTTTTGAAAACGATCGGGATGCCAAGTATTTACCAGCTTTCGATAAGCAGATTTTACCTGTGCATTGCTTGCAGTCGGTTCTATTCCTAACACTTTGTATGGATCGCCTACATTTTGAGAGCCTCGGGGCGGATAGTAACCGCTTTGAGAGTTGTAAGAGGAGGAACTGTTGTAGGAATAGGATGAGTTGCCTCGCATGAAAGCATCAACATAGGTTGCATTGATATGGAAACGTGCGGCGATCTGATAAAGCAAGTATCGCTCTTGAGAATCTACGATACCATCCGCTTGTGCCAAGCCTACGAGCATGTAGAGAATAGAAATACGGCTTTGTAATGAGTATTGTGCGGTTATCTCGTCACAAGCATCTTCGATCGAGAGATTCTGATGCAATATCTCTTTTAATTCATCAATGAGTTCAGGCAATTGTTCTGGTGGATAGAGCTTTTTGAGGGCTTCGCTTACATAAATTAATTCGGTTCGCATAACTCGCCCATCTGCCTTCATGATGGCAGCAAAAAGTATGAGTAGTGGGCGTGCATTGCCCAGCGTTGTTGTACCGCCTGTGAAAAAATTTTGGCTAAAGCGAGTACTTGTTCGTACAAAGGGGAAGAGTCCTAGCACGCCTAGGATTGGGAGTAGAAAAAGGGCGTAGGAACCGATGAGATAGAAAAAAAATATAGCCGCTAGAATGGTAATAAAGCAACCGAAACTGGAATTAGTTCGCATTCTGCAATTGCAATATATCTACAAGTTGTTCTACTTCCGTTGTCAGATCGAAGCGAGGTGAGTTTTCGAGTACAAAATGAGCAACTTGGTAGTATTCGGGGGTAGTTGGTTGCGCTGCCATTCGTTCTAGTGCACGTTGCGGTGTTGTATTGTCGCGTTGTATGATGCGCTGCAAACGTAGAGTCTCTGGGGCAGTGATGAGTACAATGGCGCGAAAATAGGGACGCCAGTTCAAGCGAGGGAGCAATGCGGATTCCATGAAAACGAAATTGAGCTGCGTTTCGCATCTATCTTTCCAATGGGAAAAATCTGCAAAAACGGCAGGATGTATCAGTCCTTCAAGAGCAGATCGAAGTGTGGGATTCTTAAAGATCTCTTGCGCAACATATTCTCGATTGTATAATCCAGTAGGAGTGAAAGCTTGCGTTCCGAGTATAGCTGCAATTTTTGCACGCAGTTCTAGGTCTGACAAGAGGATATGTTGCGCTTGTTGGTCGGCATTGTATATGGCGCAACCGTATTTTGAGAGAAGTTTACCAACGTAGGTTTTACCAGCGCCAATTTGACCTGTAAGCCCATAAGCAACGCGAGTAGTATTCATTCTCTAGAAACATAATAACCCACGTACATGGGGTGAAAGCGCAAGTTACGGACGTAGTATGGGATGGGAGCAAATTGCACTTGCAAATGTGGGAACTGTTGTAGTGAGTCTAACTGTGTCCAAAAATGTAAGGAGTTGTTATTTAGCGAATCGTAGTATGAGATTGGTACATTACACACGACATCTACTGTTGTTGGCACAAGCTTTAAGTGAAGTGAGTCTGTATCGTTCCGTACTGTTATGGGTACTCGCAATGTTTTTTCCGTATACTGTTCGATGGTGAGTGCGACATCTACAGCATTCTGACTGGCAGATATGCCTATCGGAAGCGCTAGTGGGAGGGTTGTGGTGATGCTAGTAGCAAGTATGCCGAGGTGTGTTGGGGGTGTTTCTATTGTCAGAAGGCTATCTAGACGGTCTTCTGTACCTATAACATCAATACTGTCTTGTGAGAGTTCTATTGGTTTTACAAGCATGCATTGATCTGCAAGTGTATAGGAGAGGTTTGCATGAACAGGAATACGTTTTTCAATCTGCCATCCAAATTGAAAACTAAGAGAATCAGATACTACGTCTATGAGTTGAAGATCAGGAGGAAGATGGCGAGACAACAGGTTGGATAGATCTTGTCGGGAGAGTGTCGCACCATTGAGGTGAAAACTCGAAAAACGGCGTAAGGAGTCTCGGTAATTGATATGTATGGGTGAGGTATATGCCCATCCGCGGTAGCTCATCAGGGCGTATCCGTGGCCTTTGATACGATATGTAACTTTGTTATGCTCGGCATCTACGACACGAAGACCGAAGGGGGTATTGTCCAACAAAACGGTACGTGCTACCTCAATGGTATACTCGTGGTTGAGCTTGTTGAGAAACCAAAGGAGGACGGAGATTGCAACAAAAAAGAGGTAGAGCAAGACTTGTTTTCTTGCTCGCCAAAGAGTTGTGGGAAGCGTCTTGAGTGTACGGAGTAGCAAAACAGAAGGAGATTGACGAAGAACTTCTCTAAACTAACCGAAACGAGAATGTGGCGCTACGAGATAGTCTAGAGGAGTTCTGTCTGGTAGGATTCTATTTTACATCAGTCGCGTCGCGGTACACGCTTGATTTCAGGACGCGAATTGTAGTATCGTGCGCTATCGTAACTACGATGGAGTCTTCGCGCAGTTCTTCAACGGTACCAAAAATTCCTCCAGCTACCAAAACACGGTCGCCTTTCTTTAGGCTTTCTTGAAATTTCCGTAATTCTTTTTGGCGTTTCATCTGTGGTCTTATCATAAAGAAATAGAAGACTACAATGATAAGGGCGATCATTACGATCGACATCCACGGATTTCCGCCTCCTTGTGCTGCTTGAAGCAGTACGAACATGTTGTTTGCCATTTATGCAAATATTTTGAATTAAAAAGCTAGTGGTAGCGCATATCGTTATTTTTGCGCTTCAAAATTCTTATGTATGCGTCCTTTGCTTTCCAACTGTCGCAAAATGTTGTCTAGAACACCGTTGATGAACGGTAGAGCTTCATTTGCAGCGAATTGGCTTGCTATGTCTACGTATTCGTTTAGGGTTACACGCGTTGGGATATCGGGGCAGTAGAGCAGTTCTGTAATCCCCAATTCTATGATTATGAGGTCTGTTCTTTTCAAACGATCAAGTTCCCAGTTGTGGAGATTCTCTTTGATAA
>CAUVMY010000135.1:0-4916 GCA_963552845.1 uncultured Bacteroidia bacterium | reverse complement strand
TACTACGCAGAACCTCTTGCGCGGTCGCTTCATCCACCAAATCGGTTTTAGAAAGAAGAAACAGGGGTTGCGCATTCTCTGGTAGCTTCGTAAGCAAGAGCTGAAAAGCAGCAAGATGCTCCCCATGGGGCGTATTCGCCAAATCTACAAGAAGGAGTGCTAACGGACTTGCCTGTAAAAACTTCAGGGTGCGCTCTATGCCAAGCTGCTCGATACGATCTTCAGTATCTCGTAACCCCGCCGTGTCGGTAAAGCGGATAGTAATCCCGTTTACAACGATCTCCCCATGAATGGCATCACGCGTTGTACCTGGGAGGTCTGATACTATGGCGCGCTCTTCTTGCAAGAAAAAATTTAATAACGCACTTTTCCCCGCATTCGGAGCTCCCGCTATCGTAACGGGGAGTCCATTTTGTATCGCATTACCACTGCGAAATGAGGCACAAAGAGCTGCTAATTGTGTCTGTATTTTTTCGGCTAATGCTGCGAGCTGTTTGCGTGACACAAATTCTACATCCTGATCGGAGAAGTCTATCTCAAGTTCTATAAGCGATGTCAGTTCCAAAAGTTTTGCTCGGAGCTCCGCAATCTGTGTACTAAGAGCCCCCCCCAGCTGTAAAAAAGCTGTACGATGTTGTGCCGCAGTTCGCGACGCGATGAGTTCGTTTACTGCTTCTGCTTGGGTTAAATCAAGTTTGCCATTCAGAAACGCACGATAGGTAAATTCTCCTGGCTTTGCCGCTTGCGCTCCCTCCTGTATCAAAGCAGCAAGGAGCGTATGTATAATGTAGGGCGATCCATGACAGGCAATCTCTGCCATATCTTCGCCTGTGTAGGAGTTCGGAGCAGTAAATAGTGTAAGAAGCACTTGATCGAGTTCTTCGCCTGCAAGAACCATGGTGCCCAGCAAAGCTCTTCGCGTGGGGAAAGGAGGGTTAGCGTAGGAACTTACGAAATGTTGCGTTGCAATACGATGTGCATCTTCTCCACTCAATCGGAGGAGTGCAATGGCGGCTATATTTTCGCCAGTAGCTAGGGCGACGATGGTTGACATGGGCGCAGTAGAGTTTGGTTGTGCACTCTATGAAAAAAAAGTAAATTTGCGTTCGGAATGAATACGAATAAACTTCTGGCGAAAAATATTTAACGCAAAGGTAAAATGAAAGCGGTAATCCTGACGATATTGTCAATCACTGCGGCGATCTTGCTCTACTTTTTAGTAACAAGTATCATGGAGCCGATTGACTTCACACATGAAAAAGAGATTCGCTACAACGCTGCTATCGCACGTCTGAAAGATATTCGTACAGCGCAAGTGGCTTTTCGTTCTGAGAATCATCACTATACAGGAAGTTTTGACTCCTTAATCGCTTTTGTAAAAAATGATTCTTTCCGCGTGGTACGCCAGATCGGCTCTCTCGACGACTCGGCAGCAGTTGCAGAGGGACGCGTTTCGCGCGATACGGTCTCAGTATGTGTACGCGACAGCCTTTTCAAGAGAGCGGGCTTTTCTATAGACTCGTTATGTTATGTTCCGTTCACGAATGGCCGTGAAAAGTTTGATATGGCAGCAGGCGAGTTGCAGACGGGGTCTAAGGTCATCGTGCAAGTATTTGAAGCTAGCGTAACCAACAAAGTCCTATTGGCAGGGTTAAATCATCAGGAAATTGTGAACCTTGATGACGTGGCTCGACAGCTGGATCGCTTCCCTGGGCTTAAGGTCGGTTCCTTGAAAGAGGCGACAAATAACGCTGGGAACTGGGAGTAAATCGTAGATTGCGCCTATACTCTGACGCTTTTCTTGTCGATGCGCCATGTTTCGCTTCTCGATGAAACGTTTGACCCTGGGCAGGCAAGCGTATATGACCTCCTTCTTACACCACATCGCTACGGTATAGGAATTTCTGTACACGACAGTGTACGGAAACAGTTTATTGCACTTATAGAATATGCTTACGTGGTAAGCGACGATACGGAGTGGCGCGACGCGTTCGCATCACTCCTTAAAACGTATTCGTGGCTTGCGGCACACTTTCGCTCTATTCGCGTAGGGTGGCGAGGGCGGAACTATACGCTTGTCCCTAAGGAATTTTTTGTGCCAACAGAGGCAAAATTGCTGCTTGAACGGTTGTCGTATGTCGGCGAGTTCGATGCTTTGTACTACAATCGAGTTACAGAAGACACCTACTTGCTTTTTGCCATCCCGAGCGAACTCATCAATGCCTTACTGCACACCTTTTCACATTTTACGGTGTTGCACCAAGAAGCTACGCTATTGCGCTTAGGATTGCAGCAGTTCCGTAAGGGTTCTTGTTTGTCTCTTTTTCTTTCACAGGAATTTGCCAGTGCCACTCTCTTTCAGAGTGGAAACATTATACGACATACCGCCTTCGACGCAGCTACTACCACAGAGGTGCTCTATTACGTAGCAGCGCTTATTGATGCCTCAAAACTCTCGCCAAATTTACCCTATAAAATTGTAGGGAACGGTGTGCGATGCGAAACAACCCCCGCGGAACGCGAAGAACATTGGTTACTTCCGTCGAGCGTGGAAATTTTGCTACGCGAGTACTACACGCGCTACGAACATCGTATCTCTATTGCTGGTCATGGCTTCTCATACAGTCTTGAGCCTCACAAAGAAGAAGCGCTCGGGCTTTTTAGCTTGATTGTTGGCGACTAGATCTACGGGTTCGATTTGCAGCACCTTCCCGTTCCCAAAATTCCCCTGTGTCGCATTTTGTCCTTCATTAAGCTGGCTCATACTATATTTCTTACCTTTCTCCTATCATCACTTCATCTAAGGCAAAAACTTTTCGTATCGTAGCGTTCAATTACAACGGCTTTAATGCCTAAAACACTGTGATGTCCGATGCGGTATAAACTTTGCCGAATTGTTCAAGATGGCGTCCTGTGAAGTGACCGCAAAAAGTTGGACAGGTTATTAACTAATTACTTTGTGAAAGAGTTCGGTACTGTACTGGACTCTTTCCTTTTAAGCGAGATTTGATTCTCTTGTTGTTGTAATACACAATGTATTCTTCCAAAGCTTTTACGAACTCTTCGGGAGAATTGAACTTTTCCGCATAGAGCAGCTCAGATTTCATAATACCGAAGAAGTTTTCCATCATAGCATTGTCTAGACAGTTCCCTTTGCGCGACATACTTTGTATAACACATCGATCTGCTAATCGCTTGCGATATCCGTAGGTTGATATTGCCATCCCTGATCAGAATGTAGTATGAGCCCCTCTAGAAAATCGAACTGCGAGAAAGCTTTTTCAAGCATATCATAGACCTGTGCTAGATTTGGAGTCCTTGAGATGTTATAGGCTATGATCTCGCCATTAAACATGTCAAGAATTGGTGAGAAAAATAGCTTGACTGAAGCGATCTTTATTTGTGTGACATCGGTCGCCCATTTGCTGTTGGGCGTTTTGGGGATGAAATTACGATTAATGATATTGGGCGCTATTCGTCCCACATTGCCTCTGTACGAATGGTAACGTACACTGCGGATTTTACTCTTTAGCCCCATCTGGCTCATAAGCCGTTGGATAGTCTTGTGGTTTAACACAAAACCCCTATTGCGCATCTCGGAAGTCACACGACGGTAGCCATACCGCCCCTTATGCTCATGAAAAATACGCTCAATAGTCTCTTTCTCAAGAGCATATTGTTTGCACTTTTGAGGCGCTTAATAGAAAACAGAGCGAGCCATCTTTCTCAACTCTAATAACACGTCAAGAGGATATTCAGACCTTAGTTCGTCGATGACTCGTGCCCATTCTGAGGTTCTTGGGCGCTTTTTGTCTCGACTAAGGCCTTCGCTTTTTTTAGTAGTGCGTTCTCTGCCCGCAGACGCAAATTCTCTGCTTGTAGCTTTTCAAGCTCTGTTTGTGGCTCTTTCTTCTTTGGTCGTCCCATTGTCTCTTTGGGAGGTCGCCCCCAGCGTTTTGATGGCTCAAGACCATCATAACCATACTTACGTACTGTATTGACCCAGCAACAAAGTGTCGTTCTACAAATTCTGTATTCGACTCTTACTTGCGTCAAAGGTACGCCTCTTTCTAGGATTAAACGTACGATTTTCTCCTTTAGTGCTCGCGTGGGACGACTATGGGGTTGATACTTCAATCCCGAACATCCGTATTTGTCCCACATTTGCACCCATTCCTTTATCTTATTTCTACCGATATGGTACTCCTCAGATAAGTGAGAGATGGCTTCGCCTTGCTTTACACGCTTTACAATAGCGAGGCGGACTCTATAACTGTACTTCATAAAAACACCCCAAAAGTTTTTTGTCCAACTTTTGGGGTGCAGTTCATACGTATCGCCGTTTATCAAACAAAGGGGATACTGCTGTGCTATCCTCATACTCTCTATTAGGTCGCAGTTATTTGGTGATACGATAAAGGTATTTATACCAATTGTTATATTCCGAACTGAGCAAGCGGTAAAAGACCTCTTTTCCACAAGAGAAGTGATGATAGAGGTTTGATTTATGGTATAAGCAAGAGATTTAATGCCAAAGCATTGCAATGCTTTGGGGCTGTAGCTGACTTTATAGATCTTGTTGGGTCTCCGTTTAATTCCAGAACTATGGAAGAGAGTCACAACGTCTTGATTAACTCTAGTAGGTGTCTACAAAGCCATCCCCTGTTTTGCAGGATTCAACGATCTCTGAAAGATTAAAATTACCTTCGTGTCGTAGCATTTTTGTTGTAGTGTGTAGATTGTTGATCTTTAGTAATATTACTAAGTAAGTATGCTTCTTTTTTGTTACTGAATTTGAGATCGTTAACCACTTGTGAAAGTTGAGTAAACGTAAATCCTATACTACCAGTAGTGATATGCCATTAAATCCAAACTCGGCAAGAGACGAAGTCAACTCCTTTCCTGTAAAGCCTGAA
>CAUVMY010000134.1:0-4919 GCA_963552845.1 uncultured Bacteroidia bacterium | reverse complement strand
GTGATTTCGATATATCCCTTGAAAAAGGGCAATTTTTTATGCATGGATATTTTAAGACAGTTAAAATAGACGTGTCTGCTCGTTCTAGTGACGCACTTCAAACAGTGGCACTGAGAGAAGGTCCTGGGTTAACCTATTTTGAACTGAAGGATGGTAATAAGCTCTCGGAGTTAGTGTTTGAAAATTGTCCGTTGCTAGAAACTCTGCAATTGGACGGTTGCTATGGTATATTATTGAAGGCTACCAACACTCCCAAATTAAAAACTCTTGGGAATAAGCCAGAAAGCTTCGAGTCATTGGAGCTTACTAATACGGGATTTGAAACGGTAACAGGCGACAATTTAGAGACAGTAAAGCTTAACAATTGCAGTAGAGTAGAGAATATTGTCGGAGGGAACGCCTTGCGTACCATAGAGGCTATCAATTGTGCAAGGTTAGAGAAGCTCCAAGGCTGTAGTGCGTTACAGACCCTAGACCTTGAGAACTGTGCCGCTCTAGAGGAGTTAAACGCCATAACTTCCTTAAAGTCGTTAAAAGCTAAGAATTGCGCGAGGTTAGCAACGCTCGAAGGCTTGAGCGCTTTAGAGACCTTGAGGTTTGAAAGCTGTGGTGCTATTACGACATTAACAGCTGGGAATGCTTTAAAGTCGTTGATGGCTAAGGATTGTGGCAAACTAACGAAGGTTGAAGCTAAGGGTGCTTCCCAATTGACGAAAATAGAACTCTCAGGGTGTAGTGGTGTAGCGCTAACCGCTAACAACTGTGCTAAATTATCGTCGCTCGACCTCGGGAACAGTGTAACGACCTTAACGGTTGAGAATTGTAGTCAATTAACAAGTCTCAATGGCGGGAGTAAGGTGCGCACACTCACGGTAAAAAATTGTGACAACTTGGCAGCTCTCTCCGCGGGCAGCGACTTAGAGTCCTTGACGCTGTCTAACTGTAGTAATATAAGCACATTAGGCAACGTTTCCAAGTCCAAATTACAGTCGTTGACGGTAACGAGCTGCGGCAAGATCACGGATATCTACTTTCCGAGCAACTCCAATATAGAGACGGTTGTCGCTACCAGTTGCACTGGACTCAACAAGCTAGGTGTGAGCATTTCCAAAAAACTAAAGACAGTAGAGGCGAACCCCTGTAAAGAGGTGGATGCTGAAGGTTGTTCGGAATTAACGACACTTAAGGTAGGAAACAGCCTCCAGACCTTGAATACTAAAAATTGTACAAAGCTATCGAAGGTAGAGGGCTCCCTAAGCGCCTTGACTACTTTTACCTGTACTAGGGCTGGGTTTACTTCAGACTTCCTGAAGGGGGTATTCGAGGGTACGAAGGCGCCTAACCTACAGACTTTTGAAGGGTATGAGCTGAACTTACCATCGCAACTCGTGGTGAAAAGCTCGACGTTGAAGAAATTGGATCTCTATAAATCTAAAAATCTTACATCGTTTGCCGTGCAAGGAACTTCGGTTCTAGAAGAACTAGAACTTCGGGAGACAGAAACTTTGAAGGATCTCAATGTATTGCAGGCGAAAAACCTCAAAAAGCTAATTATCGGATCTACAGGTGTAAAGAGAATTAGCTTAGAAGGGCTGAAGAAGCTTGGATATGTGAGTATGCCAAGTGGTTACCCTGCTCGCCTTCTTCAAGAGTTGATTTGCCAGCTCCATACCCGCGAAAATTTGGATCCAGGTGAGTTTAAATATCTTTTCTCAACAAATGAGAAAAAGCTAGTCAATGGTACAGTGGCGAGTGGTAAAAACTGGAAGATTATAAATGCTAATCAATCCGGTAAAGATATTACTTCTGAGTGCACCGCTACATATACTTGTAACGAGGTAGTACCGCCCACCACAGCTGACGAAGTGCATCTGGAGTTAACGGGGAACACTAAGCTCTTCTTTGTGAGTGAGAAGCCTACAATGGTTTGGCTATCTGCCACGAGCAATAAGAACGACTTTTACTACAACGACTATTACGTTGCAGGGAGCTCTGCAATTGATTTGAATGACCATGAGCATGTTTACCTCTTTACACAACCCAATGCACTGTCCGAGATAAAGATTGAAAGTGCTGGTAACGTAAAAGGAATAGCCTTAACGAGTGTACCCGACTTAAAAACACTCACTTTGAAGGAGGCTGGAAAGTTACAGTCGCTCAACATTACAAGGCAAACGGCTCTAACCTCTCTCATTGTTACAAAGGCGAAAGCTCTAACGTCATTAGACCTATCGAAGAACACCAAACTAACGAACCTGAAGGTTAAGGAGTGCGGCTTAACGGGATCATTAGATTTCTCCTCGCATAATGCCTTGACTGAGGTAGACTTATACGATAATGAACTATCGAGTGTAAAGCTAGGAAACGCGATTACTGAATTACAAGTCTCTTACAATCAGCTTACTACATTGGATGTAACGCCAGCTGCAGGTTTGAAAAAATTGTTGGCATATAACAACAAACTAACAGAGATTATGCTAGCTGCAGATAAGAGTAAGTATGAGTATATCGATGTAGAAAGAAATGCATTAGTCTCTTTCAATTTGCAGAATGCCGTAAACCTAGGAACTTTATTGATTCATACTAATCCGAATCTTGCCGACCTAAATTTACGTGGTTGTGCAAAGCTTAGAGAACTGAGTATCAATGATTGCAAGGCTCTTAAAGAGATACAGAAGCCTAGCGAAGATGCGTGGTTCTTGGATGGTTGCAATGCGCTTAGAAAATTAAAAGTTTACAACACGGGGCTTAATGCGACCGAATTAACCAAGCTATACTGCAAGTTGCCGCAGTTAAGTGCTAACGCTGGTGAACTGAGAGTAGTAGATAAAAATAATCCTGACAACCTCAAAGAGGCTCTGAAGAGCGGTACGAAAATCGCTGTGGACAAGGGTTGGAAGGTGCTAGATAAGAATGAAAACTCCTTTGAAGGCGATAAGAATAGAACCTGTGACGATCTGAAGCCACACGACGTGCCTGTGATCGAGCTGGTTGCAGAGGTAGGTCAGACTACTGTAAAATTCACAACGAGTGCGAAGGAACTCTGGATAGAAGATGCATCTGGTAGCTTTGAATATGTGGATGTAACACCAGGGCAGGAAATTACACGTGTTTTCAAACCGCTTTTCCCGAGCTCTTACAAATTCCACAGTAAGATAACGTCGTTCGATATCACCAACCAAGACAAGGTAAAATCGCTAAAGATCGAAAAGCACGATGTTTTAACAGAACTCAAGGCAAGCAATTGTACTGGGATGGTGAACGTGCAACTGTCTAATATCGCAAACCTAGCAAAACTCGATATAAATAATTCACACGTAAAAGAATTGGCTCTTGCTACTTTCCCAGCGCTCCGAGAGTTGAATTGCGCAAAGAACGAACTTAAGCAGTTGAATTTTACAGCAAATACATTGCTAGAAAAGGTAGATTGTTCTGAAAATGCGGGTCTGAAAACGATAACGGCTCTTAAGAGTGTCGGCTCTGCTCCCGCACCGCTTAAAGAGTTGAAGTGTGGTGGATCTGGTTTGAGCATCGAAGCGTTCAATCAGCTATTCTGCCTGCTCCCCGAACGTACCTCAGACGCAAAAGGGAAACTGTTTGCAGTAAAGGATGCTACAGAAGCTAATGAGAAGTTGGTGCCCGACAATTGCTATACTTCGCGTGCTACGAAAAAGCACTGGGAGATTCTCTTGAACGATGGTAGTACAGCTTCGGTGGGTAATGAGGCGAGTGGTGACCATACCTGCGCACCAGAGAAGGTGAAGAGCATTAAGATGGATCCTATCGCGATCGAGCATCATGCAACCCTGCAGCTACAGCCTACCATTGAGCCTTCTTATGCAGACAATCCGAATGTAAAATGGACTATTAAAGCAGGTGCAGATAAAGTGAAGTTGTACGAGGGTACTGTCACCATTTTAGAGGCACTTAATGTAGGTACTGCAACCCTCGAGTGCGTAGCGCTAGATGGCGGCGGAGCAAAAACAGAAGTGAAGGTGACTGTACTTGAAAAGCAGGTGAAGACCATTACAATTAAGTCTTCTATCCCTACGCCTTTCCACATTGGTGACAAAGTACAGTTTACAGCGGAAATAGCACCTGCGGATGCTACCTATCGCGACATTACATGGTCGGTAGACGGTAATGCTGCTACAATAGATGCCAATACGGGCTTCTTGGTGGCGAAAACTGTTAGCACGAGTCTCATCGTAACGGCTAAGAATAACAGCCCCGAACATCAGAAAACAGAGAATTATAAAGTGCAAATCAACGCTCCTGATGTAAAAGGTTTGAAACTCTCGCAAGACGAGATCGTGATAAAGAAAAACGGGAAGAAATATCCTGTAAATGTAACCCTAGATCCTCCCTCTGCTTATTTCAATGGGACGATTAAGGTAACGCCTGCCGATCCCGTTATTGCAGTGACCTGTACGCCAGTGTACGACGAATACGGGTTTATCATTCAGCCATTTAAGATAGAGGTAGAAGGAATTACAGAAGGGCGTGAAACTACGGTAACGATTCAGCCCTCGGCGTTCCCAACGATATCGGCTACCTTGAAGGTGAAAGTGGTAACAGACTTTGTAGAACCTACAGATATGGAGTTACCTGCCACGCTAACAGCAATAGTAGGTACGCCAACAAAACTTGAGGCGAAAGTTCTTCCCGAAGCGGCATCCAACCGCGCAGTGTTGTGGTCGCTAAAAGATGCGCAAAGTGCTGAAATTCTGAGTATCGATGTGGAAGGGAATATCACTCCGCTCAAGGGAGGTCGCGCTACCGTTGTGGCAACTGCTGCAGGAAAAACTGACCTTACGAAAGAGTGTATCGTAGATGTATCGGTAGATGCTATTCCTAGCCATGTTAAGTTGGTTACAACGCTCACGGTAGCGAAGAATGAAGAGATACAGCTACAAGTA
>CAUVMY010000133.1:0-4934 GCA_963552845.1 uncultured Bacteroidia bacterium | reverse complement strand
GCTCACCAATTATTTTACCCATGAGTATCCTATGATAGTGGAGCATTATTCCTATTTACCCAATATTTTAGAAAAGATGAATGAGTTAGATGTCAAAAAAATTGCTTGGGGTAATACCGAAAGTGAGGGAATTTTGTACTGCATTTTCCCAGATTTGTGTGGATTGCTCATCTCGAAATTGTGCAATGATCCTCTTTTTGAACAGCGATATGAACATTGGGAAAAGAGTTTTTTAGTTGATGAATACGAGATGTATTTTCCTAGCTTTGATCGTTTTCGCTCAATTATCGCTCAATTGAAGCCACGGTACCATGTGTAGCGTTTTACACCCACAATGTCTCATACATTAAGTAATACCTTAGAATAACACTTTACGAACATAGTTCTCTATGCGTCGTGGCGTATTTCGTATGTATTACACCGTTGTCAAAAAACTACAACTCTCTTTTTGCATAGTCAAGAGAAGTGCTCTTTTGCATTGGCTTGTGTGCGGATTGTTCTTTGTAACTACGCCCTCCCTTTTTGCGCAGAGTTTTGATGTGGAAGAATTAGCATCCTTCTATAAAAAGCGTCCCCTGAAATTCGGTGGTGGACTTTCTGCTCAAACCTCCTATTATTTGCAATCGCTTCACGAGAAACGCCAACCTTTCGTTTACCAGCTCAGTGGTAATGTAAATATAGCCCTCTTTGAAAGCCTCACGCTCCCTTTGCAGTTTAGTCTTAATAACTATGGTTCGAACTTCTCTTATCCTACCTTGCCCAACCGCTTCAGTTTACATCCCTCGTACCGTTGGATACGAGCGCATATCGGCGATATCTCTATGAGTCTAAGTCGCTATACAATGACAGGATACCCTTTCGTCGGCGCTGGCGTGGAACTAACCCCCGACAAGTGGCAAATTACATGTCTAGGAGGGCGCTTCGTCAAACCTGTGAAATACAGTTCTAAACAGCCTAATGTGCCCCCGACATTCGAACGTTGGGGGGCAGGTCTCAAAACCCACTATGCTGGGCAAATCTTTTCGCTCGGCGGAGCGCTCTTTGTTGCTTCCGATCGTCTGCGTGCGCTATCCGAAGCTGAAGACTCATTGAAGATTGCGCCTAAAAAGAATATTGCTATCAGCCTCGATGGGGCACTAATGTTAGGAAAGCTGAAGTGCGCTGTAGAATGCGGTATTAGCCTACTTACTCGCGATATTCGTACGACGCGAGCTGCGTCGAGACTATGGGATAAGATTCTAGATGTGCGTACGAGCACCGCGCATTATTATGCCATAAAAGCAGAACTGTCCTATACATTAGCGAATAATACATTCGGAATAGGATACGAGAGAGTTGCTCCCGACTATAACACATTGGGGGCGTACTATTTTAACAACGATTTTGAAAATATTACAGCGACCTATGCTCGCAATTTTTTTAGCGAAAAGCTTAAATTCGCGTTACGTGGCGGCTTGCAGTATGACGATCTCAATGGTCTCAAGTTAGAAAGGAATCTCCGTTATGTAGGTGCAGCCGATCTACAGTATACTCCAGTAGAGACTCTTGATCTCAAGCTTGGATATTCCTCTTTTCAGAGTCATCGAAATTTGAAGCCTTACACCGATCTGGGCTTTGTACAAACTCCGTACGAAGCAATTGACACATTGAATTTTGTACAACGAAACCAAAATGCCGATTTCAGTTGTAGCTGGTTATTCCAAAAAAGTGCGCTGAGCACGCAAAATATTAGTTTTAGCGCAAGACTTGAGGTGCTTGCCAATCGGCAAGGCGAGCGAGAACTGCCCAAGAACTCGTCACAACTTATCGATCTCTGTTTCGATTACGTCTTCGCATTACAGCCCAAAGACTTCAATCTCACACTCGGTACAAATTTTGGGAACAACAATTCTTTTCAAGAACGGAGTATTGCCTTAAGTGGACATCTCGGCTTGCAAAAACGCTTCTTAAAAAAGAAGCTTCAGTGTCAATTTACCACGACTTATTCGCGTACTATGGCGCGAGAACGTTCCAATCCGTATATTATCAGTTCGCATTGGAATACGAGCTATAACTTATACAAGCAACACCGAATTCAAGCGATGATTGCCTATCAGTACACGAGTTCTACCGCATCAAGTAAGAATAAATGGTCTGTACATACGCAATTGTCTTACCAGTTCACTTTCTGAGGGCATTGGCAGAGCAAACTCTACAGGAACGCGATATACGTGTCTCGTATTAGGACAGGGATAGGACGTTGCATTTCTACTAAGCTGGCTACACGCATTATTTTTACAGTCTCCTCATTTTAATGCACAGAACGCCTACTTTTGTAGCGTGCGTGAGAAGAAATTTAGAACAGCTATAGGGTGCGATGTTGAAAGCAATGAGGCGCGAAACGGTTCGCGAAATTTTAGATGCGTCTCTTAAACCACTCGGTTACGAGTGGCAATTCGATACCAATTTCTTGGTGTATATGTGTTATCGCTATACCAAGGAATATATGGATCTCTTTTTCCTTCATTATCTCGATACGGGCAAGCATGAAATTGTTGCCTCTCGTCGTATGCGGGCGATACTAGAGGTCGAAGACATTATGGCAGAACTGTATGATAAGAATTTCTACCCAGGTGTGCTTTGGAAGTTTGGTAAACGCGTTACAATTCCCACGATAAAAGATGTAACATTTCCCCCATTAGGCAAACGAGCAAAATTGACCACCGAGAAGAGTGTGCATACCTACGCGGAGGAGTATCTTAAATATCTTTTAATAGACGGAGAGCAGTTTATTGCAGCACATTCCGAACTCCCCTTTCTCTTGCAGCGTATCGACGAGCAAGCGCAATTGGTACAACATCGCGAATTAACACAGGAACGCGTGGTACACGGAGGAATGGATGGCGACTTCCGTACACTGATCATCTCCAAATTGTGCGATGACACAAAGTATGAGGAACGTTTAGCACAAATGCGAGAGCGCTTTTACATAGGTAATTGTGCTGAGTGGCGCGAAACGTTCAAGAAATTAGAAGATATACTGCCATACATAGAGCCCAAATATGAATATCCCGTATCTCAATCATGAAAAAAACGTTGTTAAACAAGAAACGTCGCGAGATAGTAAAGGAACGCTTTGATGAAGTCTTTCGTTCGGCGGGGTACGACTGGAAAGCGGAGACCAACTCGGAACGTACGGTTTATTACCGAAAAGAGGACGGACGAACTGATATGTGTTTGCTCGCTTTTAGTTTTTCGGGGGCAGTGGAGATCGAGGTCTCAGAACGTTTGGTGCTGCTAGATGAGGTCGAGGAAATCGTGGAAAGGATGTATCCCGATATAAAACGTTATACAGACGCTAGAAAATTCTATTTCGCTGATTTGTATCAGCCCACACTACGGGACACATCGTTAGGAAATAAAGAATATGATTGTTGGTCTTTGCCTGTGCGCTCTCGTTTTAGTACTCTCAATGCGATCGAACTCTTTTGTGAGAATTATTTCACCTACTATTTTGAGACAGCCGCAGAAGAAATAGAGAACCATGTAATCCTCCCGCGGCTGTTGCTACGCATGGAAGAGTTTCACGACGAAATTCCAGGGCGCGAATTGTGTCCACTTTATGGTATGCAAGCGGACTTGATAGAGCTTGTTATCTCGCGTTTATGCGGCGATCCCAACTATACGAAGCTGTTACAAGGATATGAAAAACGACGCAATACGTCGAAGGATGAACGATACCTCAGATATGTGTCACAATTTCCGTCATTAGATGTGGTAAGGCGGGTACTTGAAAGTGTTCGCCCAGTGTACAGTGTCTTGAATTAGAGAAAATGAAAATAAAGCTAACCATTAAAATTGCACTTGAGCACCTGACGGAAGTATTGCCGCCTTTAGGCTATCAGTTAGTAGCCGACAACTATAATGTCAAAATTTCAAATCGCGAGTGTCGCTATTCTGTAGATATATATGATAATCTGATAACGCTGGACGATGCAGTAATTAGACTTGAGGAGGTGGAGCAAATCTTCGAACAGTGTTTCCCGAGTGTTGTGCCAGGTACGTCGTATACGTTAAGAATCCCGACCAAAGATTCGAGTTCACTCTTACGTTGGAATAATCTGTATACACCAGAAGCGGTTCATGAAGCGTGCAAGGAACTTGTACAATATATTGTGGGAGATGAAGTGAAAAATTTCATAGCTGCCTATCATTATCTTCCCGATTTGCTACGAAAATTGGACGACGAGTGGAGTAAACACATTTCTTACTGGAGTTACCGTAGCTCGTCTGTAATGATTTTTGCAAGTTTCGATATTCGTCGCGTTATTATCTCTCGTCTCTGTAACGATCCTGACTACGAAAGGAAACTGACCAAGGCAGAGTACATAGCGAACAAGAATGATAAGCTTGAGTCATTTCTTCGCATTAAAGAATTGCTTGCCACTATAGAACCTCGCTATAGTCTAGAATAATTCAGTCGAACCAATGCTCTGCGGCATTGTACATTGCCCCTCATAGCTTCCTGCCTGTTCGTATCTCGCTATTGGCATCATTTCTTCAGCACGGAAAAAACTCCTTCATCTGTCTTAAAAGCTCAAGGTGTGGCAAAACATCAAAAATTGCGTTTTCCACACCACTGTAGCATTTCTTCTGTAAGTGCAGAAGAATTACAGGGATTCGTATTCTCGTCTTTTGACTGCTATGATACATCAATCGTGCTTAGAAAATATTCCCTATTCTTGTTTACCTTTGTCGCACGGAATATTGATAAATGTCGACGGTGATGTACGGAAAGATGCAACAGCACTTGGCGAAAGAACTAGCCGCTATTGATGAGGCTGGACTTTATAAACGCGAGCGCGAAATTACTACTCCACAAGGAGCACAAATTAAGGTGAGCACAGGCGCAGACGTCCTAAACTTCTGTGCCAATAACTATCTGGGGCTCTCTG
>CAUVMY010000132.1:0-4964 GCA_963552845.1 uncultured Bacteroidia bacterium | reverse complement strand
CCTCTACAGCGCTAGTTATAAACGCATCGCGCGAAGTATAACGAGGCATACTCATAGGTTCTACACCATAAGAGAGTTGCAATTCGCGCTTGACGTGTTCTTGGTAACACATCGCGTAAACAGGAATCTGCCCCCTAAAAGCAGCAATATAACGCGCAGTACGCCCTGTAAGTGTATCGGTTATTATGGCACGTATCGGCATGCTCTCGCAAGCTCTTACCGATACTCGTGCTAACGTTTCAGTAAGAGGACTCGATACGCGATGCAGCTTTTGATCCAAATCCTTTGGGATATGCTTCTCTATTTCTTCTGCAATGCGCGACATCGTCTGCACTGCCTCTACTGGGTACTTACCATTAGCCGTTTCGCCACTCAACATAATGGCATCCACACGTTGGTAGATAGCATTAGCCACATCACTAATCTCAGCGCGCGTCGGACGCGGATTCTCTATCATCGTATGGAGCATTTGAGTCGCAATAATAACAGGCTTCTTGCTCTCTATACACTTTTTCACAATCATACGTTGAGCAGGCGGCACACATTCGCCAGGGATCTCTATCCCAAGATCGCCACGCGCCACCATTATACCGTATGCGTGATCAAGAATCTGATCTATGTTATCTATCCCCTGTTGATTCTCAATCTTTGCGATAATACGAGCATCACTCCCTTCGCCGCGCAGAAACTCCTGTACACGTACTATATCTTCACGTGTCCGCACAAAAGAATGTGCAATGAAGCGGACATTCTTTCTCGCCGCCACCCGCAGAAACTGTTCATCGCGCTCACTTAGAGTCGGTAAATCTATGGGAATACCTGGGATATTTACACTTTTGCGACGTTTAATGATCCCATCCGTCTGAGGCACACAAGTCACAGAGTTTTGCTTCTTGGCAGTGACTATAAGTTCTAATGCACCATCGTCTATCAACACCCTACTTCCCTCACAGATGGTATCAAGGAAACGATCAGATGTAAGATAAAGAGTTGTATCTCGCGAAATTCCTTCAATATTGCCTAATATCTCAAGGGGTTGTCCTGCTATAACCTCCAAATCATCACCGTGGGCAGAAGTTCGTAGTTCAGGACCTTTTGTATCTACTAGTAGCGCAGCATCTGGTGCGTACTCTCGTAGTTTGTCTATCATCTCTCCCATCTCCTCGGGTGTTTGGTGCGCCGTATTCAGACGGAAGACATTCACACCAGCTTCCAGAAGTGAAGATATGAACTCGCGATCGTAACGCAAACTAGAAAGTGTTGCAACAATTTTAGTACGCTTAGTCATTAGTGCATTCCAATAAAAAGTAATTGTACCTCGCGGCGTATGCGATAGGCAGACTAATGGTCGTTTTCTTCAATGCAACGCATTACGTCTTCGACCATTGCCTTTGAACCGACAAAAAGCGGCGTACGCTCGTGTACGGATTTTGGTTCAATATCGAGAATACGTTGTACACCGTTCGTGGCCATGCCTCCTGCTTGCTCAGCGAGGAGTGCCATAGGATTACATTCATAGAGTAAACGCAATTTACCGTGGGGCGCATCTGCCGTTGCAGGATAGATGTATATCCCCCCCTTGAGCAGATTGCGATGAAAATCGGCAACCAACGAACCGATATAGCGCCCCTTATAAGGCTTCTTGCTCGCGGGGTCATGTTTCTGACAGTCGGCAATGTAAGTCTGTAATCCCTTGGAAAACTGGTTAAGGTAGCCCTCATTCGTACTGTAAATTGTACCTTTTTCAGGGGTAGTTATACTCCCATGCGAAAGACAAAATTCACCGATACTCGGGTCTAACGTGAAGCCATATACACCACGCCCCGTGGTATAAACCAACATAGTAGAACTCCCATAGATTACATAGCCCGCTGCACATTGCATACGTCCTGGCTGTAAAAAATCTGTTTCACACGCTACCTCACCACGTGGCGAGATACGGCGGTAGATACTAAAAATAGTGCCTATCGAAACGTTTACATCAATATTGGAAGAGCCATCAAGGGGATCCATACAAACAATGTAGTTCCCATTCTTTGCAAGATCCGTATCAAATATTATAGACTCTTGGTTTTCTTCCGAAACCACGCCGCAACACTCGCCACTATTGCGACAAGCAAGAATAAACTGTTCGTTGGCAAGGACATCCAATTTCTTTTGTTCCTCGCCCTGCACATTAGAAGAACCTGCATCGCCTAGTATATCTACTAAGCCAGCCTTATTTACCTTTTTGTTGACAATTTTCGCCGCCACAGCAAGGTGATACAACAAACGAGAAAACTCGCCAGAGGCGTACGGAAAATCCGCCTGACGATCAATAATAAACTGGTTGAGCGTAACCACACGATAGGTAGATGCCATGACGTAACTGCATATCTTTTCTTAACACTCCAAATATACGCATTTTGGGGCTCTTCATTACATATAGGCACGTTCCTTTAACATACAACGCATTAAATTCTGTATAGCTCTATCGTTTGTAAGATGTCTTGGATGTAATTATTTCAGCTCCACTAGGACAAATCCGAAGACACACACATGGGGACACAATCGCGAAGCGTATTATGAGCTACACGAAAATGAAGTAAAACGGATATTATCTCACTACTCCCACACCTCGGAGACAGAATGTAGTATGGGAACAGTACTATCACACATTGTACCGTGGCTCGACATGTTCGAGGATTTCTTTTAACTTCTCGAAAACTGGCAGATCTTCTTCATTCTCATCTTCGGAATAATAAGCATTTAACCGTTCGAGCTTTTCGTCATATTTTGGGTCGTTACATAGCTTTGAAATTATAATGCCAACGACATTTGCGTTTCGTTCCCAATCTAAATTCCACAACGATACTCGCTCCAAGCTATATTTTTCTTTCTTGTTCAGCCATTTTTATATCTCTTGGATAGAAATTCAATAAAACACATATACAAAGGTGTTCCGTACAATTGGCTGATTTCTTGGTAACGACTTGGCAACCATTTCATTGGCTATAGTTCGCTATAATCCGTCTGCATTTGAAATTCTTTTTCGGGCTCAACGTCTCTCATTTTTGTTACCCTAAAAAACTTTAGTGCTAATTTTAATGTGTAGATGTTTTCTTTTCGAAGGGTTATAAGTATCTCCGCCAGATCAAATGATAATGACTCGTAAATTACCGATAATCCTTCTTACGGCATTTTCTCTTGTATTCGCTTTGGCTGTACATGCCATGAGGTCTGATAACCCACATCCCCATTCGCCAAAACATAATGTTGCAATGAAAAAAATCTTTTTATGTTCATCTTTCTACGATGTGGCTTCCCTTTTGCCCAAGTTTTTTTCCGTTCCATTGAAAGGGAAAACGATAGCATTCATTCCAACCGCAAGTATACACGAGGAGTATACTCAATATGTTGAGGACGGGAAAACGGCACTTGACTCCCTCGGGCTTCTCATAAAGGATTTAGAAATTACACAACACGACACGAAAGAAATTGCACAGTGCCTAGAAGAGTGCGACTATATCTACGTTTCGGGGGGCAACACATTCTTTCTCATACAGGAACTCAGAAGGACAGGAGCAGACAAACTTATTGTCGAACAAGTAGAAAACGGCAAGCCATATATCGGAGAATCGGCAGGTGCTATGGTTATTTCTCCCAATACCGAATACGCTCAAAAAATTGATGACCCGCCCTCACAGATGCCAGATTTCAAGGGACTCAATATTGTGAAATTCTATCCCGTTCCACACTTTGGGAGTTTCCCTTTTGAAGAGGAAACTCAGTTGCTGGTGCGAGAATATATCCATTTGCCATTGAAGCCCATTACTAACCAACAAGCAATTGTCGTTATAGGAGATAGTGTGACTATATGGCAAAAGTGACACCCATTTTATAGATAGCAAATCCCTGTCGAACTTGTAAAAATTACTCAATGAACGAAGAGTGCAATAATTTTATAGCAATCAACAGAAACAGTTGGAATCAAAAGACAGGCGAGCATTACAATTCCAATTTCTATGATGTCAAAGGATTCCTAGAAGGGAAATCGTCACTTACGCCTATAGAACTGGAATGTCTTGGAAACATAGAGGGGAAGAAAGTCTTGCACTTGCAATGTCATTTCGGACTGGATACAATCTCCTTGTCCCGTATGGGGGCTAAGGTTACAGGCGTGGACTTCTCGGACGAAGCCATAGAGAAAGCGCGACTACTTGCAGACAAATTAGAAACCGACACAAAGTTTGTCTGTTGTAATCTTTTTGATCTGCCCGAGCATCTGGAAGATTTTTTCGACATCGTCTATACGAGTTACGGTGTCATCAATTGGTTTCCCAATCTCAAGGAATGGGAGCTATTATAAGAAAATATCTAATGCCAGATGGGAAGTTTGTGATGGTAGAGTTTCATCCCATTCTATGGATGTTTGACACACAATTTGAGGTGATAGAGTCCGCTTATTCAAAGGAAAAACCCTATATAAGTGTTTCTGAAACCTATACCGACACTTCTGGCATAGATGGAGAATACAAAGAGATAACTTGGAATCACGGCTTGTACAAAGTCTTTCTCGGTCTACTACAAAATGGTCTACGCATAGTCGATTTTCAGGAATACGATTATTCGCCCTTTAATCTGTTTGGAAATATGGAAGAAGACAATAGGAAGTATTATATAAAAGGTAAAAAAGGAATGATACCGATGCTGTTTTCTCTTGTTGCTCAGGGCTAGATACGCTACTAATGCAGAAGAATATCATAACGAGCACGTTGTTGCTTGCTGTATGCCATTTTTTTACATTTCTCGCCCATAATTCGCTTTCTATACCCTATCTGTATTCAGGGAAATCCTCTGACAGACCTCTCTCATATCCTGTGACTTACCGAAGAAGCTAGTATCTTCCAAGCTCAGATGACCGTAGCCACCGAGGGCATCGGGGCGGAAGTACTCTTGCAAGTCGGAGGAGGTGAGGCGTACGG
>CAUVMY010000131.1:0-5013 GCA_963552845.1 uncultured Bacteroidia bacterium | reverse complement strand
TTGTAACAGCGGTTCGATTCCGCTACGGGCTACGAAATTTGATGCGAGGTTTATTTTTGAGATGGCAAATATCAAGTCGGCAAAGAAGCGTATACGTCAGAGTGAGAAAAATCGTTTGCACAATCGTTACTACGCAAAAACTGCGCGTAATTTGGTTCGTGCAATTCGTGCTTCAAAGGATACTGCTGAGGTTACAGCAAAGTTGCCTGTTGCGATGAAGCAGCTAGACAAATTGGTTAAGATGAATATCATCCACCGCAATAAAGCTGCGAATATTAAGTCTTCTTTGGCTCTGCACGCAAATTCGTTAAACGCTTAGTCAGCGTATTATTTTATCTCGTAATTTGAAGGACACCTAGTAAGGTGTCCTTTCTTTTTGAGGTAAAAGCAAAGTGTACAATACTGATACGTAATGTATATTTCCCGCTTTTTGTACCTAAAAATCAATACATTAAATATCTTAGTAGAGATAAAACGCCTCATGAGGGCGAGTCAAAACGCAGCAAGTCCGTTAAATCTTATTTCGTGCTACCGAAATAAGGCTTTATTGAATGGTTTAATCTATTGATTTTCAATATTGAAGCGCTTTGCGCTAGTAATTAGTACCTAGTAATTAGAAATCTAAGGGGTGTAGTAAAGTTGTTTTGAGACACCTTCTTGTATAACCTCTTTTAGAGGAAAAGAGCGCTTCACTCATATTTTTTTACTTTTGCTATACGCATTGGCAAACACACCTTTAATGCAGGTAAAATGTTATTTCTTGCATGCAGCTCTGCTTAATTGTGTAAAACAAACCTAAACGTTTTACGTACACATTGGTGTATAAATTTGAAAAAGCTAAGTGAATGATTACAGACCAGATAGAGATTGTATGTAAGAACACAGGAAGCCGCCACTACGTAGAACCTGGTCACGATCTTCTTGCACTTGCTAACCAAATAGGAGTAAAGCTTCGTTACCCTATACTCGGTGCAATGGTTAATAACCGCTTACGCGATCTTCGCTTCAAGGTCTTTATGCCCATTACCATAGAGTTCATCGATATTACGCATGCCGCAGGGATGCGTATGTACGTCCGTTCCCTCTTCTTTTTGTTACAAAAGGCTGTGCGCGACGCGATGCCGAGCTGTCGACTTCGCGTCAACCATTCCGTATCGCGAGGGTATTATTGTGAGATTGCTGGTTTTAAGAAACCTCTTGAATATCCGCTGATTTTCGATCTTGTGGAACGAATGAAACAAATAGTAGCACGTAACGTCCTTTTTGAGCCTCGCGCTACACTAACTGCCGATGCTATTGAGATTTTCACTCGGCAAGGAGATTTGGAAAAGGTACGCCTCCTCGAAAGCCGCCCTAGGCTCTACACCACATTATACGGGCTCGACGGAATTTGGGACTATTATTTCGAGGGTCTTGTCCCTAGCACAGGCTATCTTAATAGCTTCGATCTTGTGAAATATTACAAAGGTATGTTGCTTGTTGTCCCGCAACAAAACAATCCAGAGAAACTGGAGGAGCTGGTCGTACAAAATAAGATGTTCGAGATTTTCCAAGAATATCAGAATTGGGTTGATATTCTTGGTATACAGGACGCGGGTACGATAAATACTCAGATACGTGACGGCAATGCGGGTGAATTGATCCGAGTCTCGGAGGCTTTACATGAAAAGAAAGTGGCGCAGATAGCCGATTGTATTAAGGAGCGCGATAAAATGCCGCGGATAATCCTTATTGCAGGACCATCGTCTTCGGGGAAGACCACTTTTTCTAAACGTCTTGCTGTGCAGCTGCGCGTAGCGGGAATGCATCCACATCTCATTTCGCTGGACAACTATTTTGTAGATCGTGAAAATACGCCGCGCGACGAGCACGGAGAATATGACTTCGAGGCGCTTGCGGCACTCGATGTCAACAAGTTTAATGAAGATCTGCTAAAATTGCTGGAAGGGGAAAAAGTAGAACTACCAAAATTTTCTTTTGAGACAGGGAAGCGTTTCTACGACGGCACATTCTTACAAATAGGGGAAAATGGGGTAGTGGTGATTGAAGGTATACATGCTCTGAACCCAGAACTTACACCACGCATTGCCCCTGATGACAAGTTCCGTATCTATATCTCGGCGCTCACTTCTATCTCATTAGATGGTTGTAGCCGCATTGCATCGTCCGATAACCGACTTCTGCGACGCATGGTGCGCGATTTCCGTTATCGTGGCTACAATGGCGTACAGACAATACGGAGATGGGCTAGTGTGCGACGTGGGGAAGACAAAAATATTTTCCCCTATCAGGAAGAAGCCGATGTAATGTTCAATTCTGCGCTCCCGTACGAATTTAACGTATTGAAACGCAATGCTGAAGCCATTCTCCTAGAAGTCCCTAATGACGTGCCCGAATACTCCGAAGCAGTACGCTTGCAACGTTTTTTACAAGTTTTCGTTCCGATGGGGGAAGAAGGCATTCCGCCCACTTCTATAATGCGGGAGTTTTTAGGCGGGAGTTCTTTCTCGTACAAATAGCTCCGCGATACGTAACTAGGAATAAGGCATACACGTAGTGTAGTACATAAGACTTGTTTGTCGTACTGTTAGAAAGGTAACTCTAGTGGGTCAAATTTTTTATAGTAATAATCAAGATTACTGTATATTTGCAATTAACACAAGAGGTAGAATACGCCATAAGGCAGTATTTCGTAGTAAAACGAAAAAGCTTGGGGTATGTTTAAGGGTTTGGTCGCAGCGTTTTACGGTTTAGTGCTTCTCTTTTTGGGGCTATTTGCAGGGGATGCTATTTCTCTGAACATGGAAACAAGCTCTGAGGTGGTGGCAGGAACACAGTTCGATGTGGCCGTGACGATTGATAAAGGCGAGAGCGAGAGTTTTGCGCGCTTTAGTGCTGAACTTCCGCGTGGCTTGAAAGCGGTCGCGGGAAGTGCCGAAAATGCAGAATTCCGTTTTGAAGGACAGCAAGTAAAGTTCGTTTGGATGCGCTTGCCTAGTGTCCCGAAGCTCCGTATTTCATACAAAGTTGAGGTGGATCCACGTCTGAGGGGCTCTTTCAATTTGGGGGGTGAATTGGCTTATATCGCAGAAAATGCTCGCCAGACTGCAGTAATTGCGCCGCGTACAATCGTCATTACGCCTTCGCCGAATGTAGAGCTTGACAAGCAGTTGGATCTTGCAGAGTACCAGACTGCAATCCCAGCACAACGCGACATCGTTCTCTCGACACTCAAAGTGCGTTGCATACGAGAAGCGCCGCCTACTTATTTGAATGATGGAGGCGACTACATCATCCGTATTCTAGTCAATCGAGGCGAGGCAAGTAAATTCGCCAAAATAGAGGAGATACTACCTCCTGGTTTCACCGCAGAGCCCGTTGATACGAAAGAGGCTATATTCTCGTGTGAGGATGGGATTGTGAAGTTCTTGTGGATGACCCTCCCTACTGAGGAGCTCTTTACTGTATCTTATCGTTTAATCCCTGGACAAGGAGCAGCACAAGGTGAGCCTAAAATTCGAGGCTCTTTCTCATTCGTACAGAATGAAGCAACGCGTACCATTGCAATTACACAGCGCAATGTGCGGCTTCAGAATATGACCAAGGCGCAACTAGAAAATCTTGTCCGCGAGTCGCAAGTTGTCGTGTCGCGAACGCCCGAAGAAAATGCCGCTTGGGAAGCAGGTACTTTAGAAGCGCAGGGATCGTCTGACGGAGGTGTAGAATTTGAAGTGAAACATCAGGATATTACGCCTATGCGAACGCGTGGCGGAGGACGTAATCGCTCTTTCGCGAGTACGAGACGTGGCGCTTCCATGGACAATTTTCTCCTCGCTCCTGAAGCGGGTGTTTATTATCGTGTTCAGGTTGCGGCAGGGCATCGCCCCATAGATATCAATCGTTATTTTCGCCGACTCTCGCTACATGCCGACGTACGTACCGAACGTCACGAAGGCTGGTACAAATATTCGGTCGGCTCTTTCAAGGAATATAAGCAGGCAAGAGATTATAGGGTGGAGATATGGAATACGACTCCGATCCGCGATGCCTTTGTAGCTGCATACAACAATGGCAAGCGCATTACGGTACAAGAAGCGCTTATGATCACCTCGCAACAATGGTATCGTTAGTAACTCCGAAAAAATAGATAAACTACTCTGAAAGGATTGTATTGGGATGACCTATTGGAGGCGTAAGCGTCTGTGCTACAAAGTCCTACTTCTTCTTCTCCTCGTATTTTCTTCAATGACAACATTGCGCGCGCAGGATGTTGAGGACTTCTATGCTCGGATGCTGGAGCAGGAGGTAGAGGTGTTGAATCCTGTTAAGTATCCAGTGGTTGGCTTCGGAGTTGGGATCATCAATTTCCTAGGAGATGTCCGTTACGGGACAGATGGTCCTCTTGTGGGATCGTGGGGGGCGAAAATGAATGTATCCACTCTGTTGGGGAAATCCAAACAGATTAAACTGAATGTCTCTGTGCTTTACGGGCAATTAGAGGGGCAGGATTATGCTAAGTCCTTGCGGATGAATACGCTTAATCTCCCAAAGATTGACAACAAACTTTGGTATCCGAATTCTTCCTTTCAGACAGAGGTCATAGAAATTACATCTAGTGTAGAGTATAATTTCTGGCAATTCTTAGGAACGCGGAAAATGGTACGACCGTACGTATCACTCGGAGCTGGAATTTTGCTCTTTACTCCCAAAAACAATTATAAGAATTCGCAAGGGCAATTCTATCATTTTTGGGACGATGGTACAGTACGTCTCCTACCTCAAAACGATCCGCTTGCAAGTACCGTGAAACCGATACGTATGGACAATGTCTTTGAGACGGACTTGAAACACTCCAATATCTTTGAATTGAAGAGTGTGCCTCCTCTTACCGCTGTTTTCCCCGCCGAATTTGGAGTAGATATCTATTTGTCGGATCGAGTTTACTGTAGAGTAAACACAGCGTTGCACTATTCGTTAACCGATCTGCTAGATGGTTTCAATGCAGATGTAGCA